>DASXJI010000144.1:0-12707 GCA_036497495.1 Mycobacterium sp. | reverse complement strand
GGCCCCCTTCCATTCCCGTGGTGCCCTGAAAGGGTTCGTGATTTCCGGGCGCTGGCCCGACTCGACCAAAGAGTGGGCCCAATTGTTGATGGTCGCGGTCAGGGTGGCGTCGCTTCCCGGATTGCTGCCGACCACAACGGTTTTCGGCGTTCGTGAGGAACTGCCGGACGCTCCCGCACCGGGCACCGTGGGCCTGGTTTTGGCCGAGGGCCCGGTGGTCGGTGAATCCGCCATTCAGCCAGGCTATTTCGCCGATCATCAGCCGCCGGCGCTGTTGATGCTGCATCCCCCGTCGGAGACGATGCCGTCGCTGCCGGAATGCAGTGGCGCTGCGTCGGGGTGTGTGTTGCTGCCCGGTCTGCCTTATCTGGGACTCGAGCACCGCGCGGCGTGGGTGGAGGCCGAGGCCGACGGCACTATCACCTCAATGGTCAGCCGAGTCGGCGTCGACCCGATCAGCCACCCCGACACAGCAATCTTGGCAATGCTGCTTGCCGCGTAGCGAATCCGACAGCCGGAAGCCGGTCGTAGGACCGCGAGGCGGCTCTTTGTGACTTCTCGACCGCGTTGGCCGGGGATCTGCACGGCGCTCCAACGTACGCCCAATACCGGCGCGTGGCGGGGTCGACGGAAGCAGGTTCACAGTCGACTCCATGGCGCTCTACAGCAAATAGGGTTTGTGCACGGTGGGCGTGTTGCGCAGGTTGCCGTAACTAGAAATGCTCGCGACCAGCGAAGTGTCAATAGTCCTTTAAGCGATGAAACTTCACACAATTCCCTTAAAATATCATGTGTATCGACTGCACAGATGGGTTCTGGCCGCCGCGCCAATGACCTCAGCCGTCATAAATACCGTCGCCGTTAATTTATTCCAGGTTTGCACTTGGTTGCGGGGATAAGTCTGGCTACGATAATCAGCAAATACTTAGGGAGTCACTCGATCTACCAACCCGGTGGAGGTCATATCGATGAGCACGACGTTTTCCGCCCGGCTGAACCGCCTGTTCGACACGGTTTACCCGCCCGGACGGGGGCCGCACACCTCCGCAGAAGTGATCGCGGCGCTGAAGGCTGAAGGAATCACGATGTCGGCTCCGTATTTGTCGCAGCTACGCTCTGGCAACCGAACCAACCCGTCGTCGGCGACCATGGCTGCCCTGGCGAACTTCTTCCGGATCAGGCCCGCCTACTTCACCGACGACGAGTACTACGAGAAGCTCGACAAAGAGTTGTCGTGGTTGCTGGTCATCCGAGACGAGAGTGTCCGCCGGATCGCGCTTCGAGTCAGTGGGCTGTCCCAAGAAGCGCAGGAAGACATCCTTCACCGTGCCGACGAGCTACGGCGTAAGGAACACCTGGAAGCCTGACGGCAGTCGGTCCGCCCGGCCCGGTTAGGGTTGGCCCATCGGTGCCGCACTGGCACCGCGATAGTCGACGAGATCCGGGGGAGGTAGTGCGCGAATGGGCCTGTTCGGCAAGCGAAAAACCCGCGCGAGGCGTCGCGCCGAGGCTCGCGCGATCAAGGCCAAGGCCAAACTCGAAGCCAAGCTGTCGGCGAAGAACGAGGTGCGTCGATTCAAAGCCGCGCAGCGCGCCGAGACGAAGGCGCTCCGCGAGAATTTGAAGGCGCAGCGCGCCAGCGACCAGGCAGCGCTGAAGGTAGCCGAGACCCAGCTCAAGGCGGCGCGCGAGGGCGCGCTGCTGTCGCCGACGCGGATTCGCCGCCTGCTAACGGTGTCTCGGTTGCTTGCTCCGATCGTGGTACCGCTGGTCTACCGGGTCGCCGTGGCCGCGCGCGGTCTGATTGACCAGCGCCGGGCCGACCAACTCGGGGTCCCGTTGGCCCAGATCGGTCAATTCTCCGGGCATGGCGGCAAGCTGTCGGCCCGCATCGCCGGCGCCGAACAGTCGCTGCGGTCGGTGCAGGACAACAAGCCCAAGGACGCCGAGACCCGACAATTCGTCACCGCGATTTCCGAGCGGCTCGCAGATTTGGCGGCTGCTGTCACCGCCGCCGAGAACATGCCGCCCACCCGCCGCCGCGGCGCCCACGCCGCAATCTCCCGACAGCTCGATGAGATCGACGCCGACCTGATGGCGCGACTCGGATTGACCTGATCCCCGACCCCTCTGCAGACCAGGAAGGCGATTCCGATGACACTTCAACGCAGGATGGTTTGGCGCACCCTGCTCGGAACCGCCGCAGCGACGTTGCTCTACCTCGGCCCGGCCGCGGCGATCACAACGGCGTCGGCGCATGTCCAGGCCACCAGTACGGATGCCGCGCGCGGCACCTTCGCCACCGTCAGCTTCCTGGTGCCCAACGAGTCGACGATCAACGCGGTGACCGCGGTCACGATCGATCTGACCAGCGTCTCGGCGGTCCAGACCGAGGCCAAGCCGGGGTGGTCAGCCAAGATCGACCGTGACGCCGCAACGAACACCGTCCGCTCGGTGACGTGGACCGCGGCGCCCGACACCGGCATTCCGGTGGACCAATTCGGGGTGTTCCGGATATCGGCGAAACTGCCCGACACCGAGACGGTCAGCTTTCCGACGACACAGACCTACGCGGACGGCGTGGCGGTGAAGTGGGACCAAGCGCCGGCGCCCGGCGGAGCCGAGCCGGAACATCCCGCGCCTGCCCTGACGCTGGCCGGTGGCCCGACACCGCCCGCCCACAACCCGACCCCGACCAACTCCGCCGCCCCGACCGCCGCAGCGGCGCCACCGGGACAGCAGTCCCGGGCGGTGGTCGACAACACCGCCCGGATCCTCGCCGGCGCCGCCCTGTTCGTGGGCGCCCTCGGTGTCGGTGTCGCGCTGATCGTGCGGAAGGCATGAGCCGTCGGGCACACGCCGTCGTAGTGGCGCTGCTGCTGGCAGCCGTCGCGTTCGCACCTACGTTGACCGCCGGCGCCGCCAGCGCCCACGCCGCGCGGGTTTCCGCTGATCCCGCGGACAAGGCTTCGGTGAGCACCGGCCCGGTTCGGGTCAGCGCGACGTTCAACGAGGATCTGCAGACCACATTTGCGGCGATGACCGTTGTCGGTCCGGACGGCAACCTGTGGACGGCAGGTGCGCCGCAGGTGCACGGCACAGTCGTCAGCGTCGGCCTACGTCCGTTGGGTCCGGCAGGCGACTACACGGTCAATTACCGGGTGACATCGGCAGACGGGCATGTGGTCTCGGGGTCATGGTCATTCCGGCTGACGGCCGCCGGCACCGGCACGCCCGGTCCGGCTGCGCAGCCCGCGGACGACTCGGCCGACGAGATCCCGATCTGGCCCTTCGTCCTGGGCGCGGTGGTCATGGTGGGCGGCGGGGCACTGTGGTCCATCCGAAACAGGCCTTGACCTACGGCAACGAACCCACCGACGCAGCCCTGGCATGATGGATTCGGCTCCACCCGGGCCGGTGCACCCGACAAGAAACGGCAAAGGAGCAGCCGGATGGCAGACCCGCAGGATCGACCGGACAACACGCCCGACCCCGCGCCTGAACCACCCCTGAGCACGCCCCCGCCGTCCGCGGACATGGCGCCGCCCCCCAAGGAGCCGGAGAAGCCGGTCCAGGAGCCACCTCCGCCGGCCAAGAAAGCGCCCGCCAGCAAAGCGCCCGCCAAAAAGGCCGCCGCCAAAGCCGCGAAGAAAGCGGCGCCGGCCAAGGCAGCCAAAAAGCATGCCGCCGCGAAAAAGGCAGCGGCGAAAAAGACGCCCGCCGGCAAGGCTCCTGCTAAAAAGGCGCCCGCCAAGAAAGCGGCGGCAAAGAAGGTCGCTCCGGTAGCGCCCGACACCAACGGTCAGCTCGCCGCGGCAGCCAAAGATGCCGCGGCGCATGCGAAGTCAACCATCGAAACGGCCGCCAACCCACTGCCCGCGCAGCCCGGCCTCGCGACAGCAGGCCGGTCGCCGGTGCCGTTCGTTGTGGCGATCGCGATCAGCATCCTGGCGGTGCTACTGGTGCGGCGCCTCCGCCAACAGGACGAGTGACGATGACTAGCCTGGCCCGGTGACTGTCATCTTCCGGCCCACGGCCGATTTGGTAGACGATATCGGCCCCGACGTCCGCAGCTGCGACGTGCAATTCCGCCAGTTCGGCGCGCGGACGCAGTTCGCCGGGCCGATCACCACGGTCCGCTGCTCGCAAGACAACGCTCTGCTGAAGTCGATCCTGTCGACGCCCGGCGGCGGCGGCGTGCTGGTGGTCGACGGCGGCGCCTCGTTGCACACCGCGCTGGTCGGCGACCTGATCGCGGAGCTGGCTCGGTCCAACGAGTGGGCCGGGCTGATCGTTCACGGCGCGGTCCGCGACGCCGCGGTGCTGCGTGAGATGGAGATTGGCATCAAGGCGCTCGGCACCAACCCACGCAAGAGCGACAAGACGGGCGCCGGAGAGCGAGACGTCACCGTCAGCTTCGGCGGGGTGGAGTTCGTCCCGGGCGACATCGCCTACAGCGACGATGACGGTATCGTCATCGTCGCCGCGGCCAACTCCAGCGCCTAGCCTTATTCGCCGAGCTAAACTGCCAAGGCCGCAGGCTTTTTGGCGAAGCTCAGGGCCTCGTCGTCGACCTTGCCGCGCCGGATCAGCTGCAGGTCCATGAAATAGTTCTGCTTGAGCCGCCACGGCGAGACCGAGCCGGCCTTCGGCAGATAGTCCAGTGCCCGCAGCACGTAGCCGGGAGTGAAGTCCATCAGAGGACGCTCGTCGACCGAGTTCCCCGGGTGTTGCGGCACCACGGTGTCGTAGCCGTTCGAGTCCATGTAATTGATGACGCGGCAGACGAACTCGGACACCAGGTCGGCCTTCAGCGTCCAGGACGCGTTGGTGTAGCCGATGGTGAACGCCATGTTCGGCATGTCGGTCAGCATCATGCCCTTGAACGCCATCGTGTCATTGAGCTCGACAGGTGCGCCGTTGCGCCGAATCTGGGCGCCGCCGAATAACTGCAGGTTCAAACCCGTTGCGGTGATGATGATGTCGGCCTCGAGTTCTTGACCGGAGTTGAGCTTGATTCCGTTCTTGGTGAACCGGTCGATGGTGTCGGTGACGACGTCGGCCTGGCCCTTGCGGATGGTCTTGAACAGGTCGCCGTTGGGCGCCAGACACAGCCGCTGGTCCCACGGGTTGTAGCTCGGACCGAAGTGCTTTTCGACGTCGTAGCCCTCGGGCAGGCGCCGCTTGGCCATTGTCAACAGGGTCTTGCGCATTTGGCGCGGGAACTTCCGGGAGAACTGGTACTGGAAGGTGCTGAACGCGATCCACTTCCACCGATTCGCGGTGTGCGCGACTTTGGTCGGGAGCCACTTGTTGGCCTGCTCGGCGAACGGGTCGCTCAGCGGCAGCGAGCCGACGTAGGACGGTGAGCGCTGCAGCATCGTGACGTGGCCGGCGCCCGATTTCACCAGTGAAGGAATCAGAGTGATCGCGGTGGCGCCGGACCCGATCACCACGATCTTCTTGCCGACGTAGTCGAGATCCTCCGGCCAGTGCTGCGGATGGATCGTGGTGCCTTCGAAGTCGTCGTAGCCCTCGAACTTCGGCAGGTAGCCCTCGTCGTAATTGTAGTAACCGCTGCAGGCGAACAGGAACGAACAGGTGAGCTCTTGCTGCTGGCCGTTGTTGTCGACGGTCAGCGTCCAGCGGTTATCGGCATCCGACCACTCGGCGGCCAGCACCTTGTGCCGGTAACGGATGTGCTTGTCGATGCCGTTCTCGGTGGCGGTCTCTTTGATGTAGGCCTTGATCGACTCGCCGTCGGCGATCGACGTCGAGGACTCCCAAGGCTTGAACCGGAACCCGAGGGTGAACATGTCCGAGTCGGAGCGAATGCCGGGGTAGCGGAACAGGTCCCAGGTACCACCGAGGTCGTCGCGGCGCTCGAGGACCGCGTAGCTCTTAGATGGGCAGCGGTCCTGCAGGTGCCAGGCCGCGCTGATGCCGGAGATGCCGGCGCCGACGACCACAACGTCGAGATGTTCAGTCATGGCGACACGCTATCAACACTGTGTTGAGTGCGTCAACACCCTGTCGAAATAGTCAACACCGTGTAAAGTAGCGCGGGTGCCGACCGTCAGCTCCAGCCGTGTCCCCAGGGGTCGGCGCTCTGCGCGCCCGTCCGGCGACGACCGTGAGCTGGCCATCCTGACCACCGCCGAACAGCTGCTCGAACAGCGCCCGCTCGCCGACATCTCGGTCGATGACCTGGCCAAAGGCGCCGGGATTTCCCGGCCGACGTTCTACTTCTATTTCCCGTCCAAAGACGCGGTCATGCTGACCTTGTTCGAGCGGGTGCTCGTCGAAGCTGACTCCGCGCTGGAAAACATGGTCGCCAATCCGCCGGCCGACCTGAAAGCACTGTGGCGCATCGGCATAAAGGTCTTCGTTGAGACGTTCGGATCGCACCGCGCCGTCTCACTGGCCGCCGATTCCGCCCGCACCAATACCGCCCTGCGCGCATTGTGGTCACGGTTCATGGAGAAGTGGGTCGGCCACATCGCCACCGTGATCGAGGCGGAGCGCGCGCGCGGGGCGGCACCGGTGACGCTGCCGGCCGGCGAACTCTCCGCGGCGCTCAACCTACTCAACGAGAAGCTGATGCTGAGCTCGTTCGCCTGCGACAGCCCGTCGGTCCCGCAAGAGCGCCTGCTCGAAACGCTGGTCCACATCTGGGTGACCAGCATTTACGGCGAACAGATCTAGCCAGTCACTGGTTGATGCGAACATACGTTCGTGCGTGTTTCCGGCCAAGAGGCCACCATCCTGCACGCGGACCTCGACTCGTTCTATGCGTCCGTCGAGCAACGCGACGACCCGGGGTTGCGTGGCCGGCCGGTGATCGTCGGCGGCGGCGTGGTGCTGGCGGCCAGCTACGAGGCCAAGTCGTACGGCGTGCGCACCGCGATGGGCGGCGCCCAGGCGCGACGGCTGTGCCCGCAGGCCGTGGTGGTGCCGCCGAGGATGGCGGCGTATTCACAGGCCAGCGACGCGGTATTCGAGGTATTCCGCGACACGTCTCCGCTGGTGGAGGCGATTTCGGTGGACGAGGCGTTCATCGACGTGGGCGGCCTGCGGCGGATCTCCGGGACGCCGGTCGAAATTGCGGCCCGGCTGCGCAGCGATGTCCGCTCCCGGGTCGGCCTGCCGATCACCGTCGGCATCGCGCGGACCAAGTTCCTGGCCAAGGTGGCCAGCCAGGAAGCCAAGCCCGATGGCCTGCTGCTGGTTCCGCCCGGTCGCGAACTCGCCTTCCTGCACCCGCTGCCGGTACGCCGGTTGTGGGGCGTCGGCGCCGTGACCGCCGACAGGCTGCGTGCGCACGGCATCGACACGGTCGCCGACGTCGCCGAGCTCAGCGAGTCCACGCTGGCGTCGCTGGTGGGTGGCGGGATGGGCGGGCGGTTGTATGCGCTGTCGCACAACGTCGACGCCCGCCGCGTTACGACCGGTGTGCGACGGCGTTCGGTGGGGGCTCAGCGCGCGTTGGGCCGCGCGGGCAACACCATGTCGGCGGCCGAGATCGACGCGGTGGTGATCAGCCTGATCGACCGGATCGCCAGCCGGATGCGCACCGCCGGGCGCACCGGCCGGACCGTCACCCTGCGATTGCGGTTCAACGACTTTGGCCGAGCCACCCGGTCGCACACGCTGCCGTGGGCGACCTGCTCGACGCATGCCCTGCTCGGCACAGCCCGGCAGCTGGTCTCGGCCGCCGCGCCGCTGATCGCCGAACGGGGGCTGACGCTGGTGGGATTCGCGGTCTCCGAGATCGACCGCGAGGGCGCCGAGCAGCTCATGTTGCCGTTCACGACGGCAGCCGAACCTGCCGTCATCGATGCGGCGGTCGACAGCGTGCGTCGCCGCTACGGCAGATCGGCGCTCACCCGCGGCGTCCTCGTCGGTCGCGACGCGGGTGTGGAGATGCCCCACCTGCCGGATTGAGGTCTGCCGCTAGCTGTGGGTCCGGGCCAGCAGTTTGTCGACCGGCCAGGTGTTGACGATGCGATCGACGGGGACGCCGGCGTCCAGCGCTCGCTGGGCGCCGTAGCCGAGGAAGTCGAGTTGGCCGGGCGCGTGGGCGTCGGTGTCGATGCTGAAATCGCAGCCGATTTCCAGCGCGAGGTTCAGCAGCCGGGTGGGTGGGTCACGGCGTTCCGGCCGGGAATTGATCTCGACGGCGGTGCCGTGCTCGCGGCAGGCGGTGAACACCGCTTCGGCATCGAACTTCGACTCCGGCCGGATACCGCGGTTGCCGGAGACCAGCCGGCCCGTGCAGTGGCCGAGAACATCGGCGTGGCCGTCGCTGACGGCTCGGACCATCCGCCGGGTCATCGCCGCGGAATCCATCGAGAGCTTGGAGTGCACGCTGGCCACCACGATGTCCAGGCGTTCCAGCAGCTCCGGTTCCTGATCGAGGCTGCCGTCGTCGAGGATGTCCACTTCGATGCCGGTTAGGATCCGCATCGGTTCAAACCGCTCGCGCAGCCCGTCGATGACGTCGAGCTGTTTGCGCAGTCGCTCCGGTGACAGGCCGTTGGCGATCGTCAAACGCGGCGAATGATCGGTCAGCGCGCAGTATTCGTGGCCCAACGACGCGGCGGTGGCCATCATCTCCTCGATGTCGGCCGAACCGTCCGACCAGTTCGAATGCAGATGCAGGTCGCCGCGTAGCGCCGCCCGGATCTCGCCGCCGCCGAGATCCTCTGCAGCCGAGCGTAATTCGACCAACGCATCGGGCTCACGGCCGGACCAGGCCTGCGCGATCACCTTTGCGGTCTTCGGCCCGATGCCCGGCAGCGACTGCCAGCTGTTGTCCTCGCCGTGCCGGTCGCGCGCAGCGTCGTCGAGGCCCTCGACGATGTCGGCGGCGTTGCGGTAGGCCATCACCCGCCGGGAGTCTTCTCGAGCGCGGTCTTTGTAGTAGGCGATCTGTCGCAGAGCGGCTACCGGGTCCATGTCTTCAGTGTGCCTCGCCGGTTAGTACCACTGCCCGACGGTGAATCGGCAGCGCTTTGCTCAACGTTGGATTGGCGTACTCACGCACGTCGCGCCGCGATTCGACAAGCTGGACTACCGTCGGGTTCATGCGATTTGCGTTCAAAACCTCTCCCCAAAACACCACCTGGGCACAGATGCTGGCGGTCTGGCAGGCCGCCGACGATATCGACGTCTTCGAGTCCGGCTGGACCTTCGACCACTTCTATCCGATCTTCAGCGACAGTACCGGGCCATGTCTGGAGGGCTGGACCACGCTCACCGCGCTGGCCCAGGCGACCACCCGACTGCGGCTGGGCACCCTGGTCACCGGAATTCACTACCGCCATCCCGCTGTGCTGGCCAACATGGCTGCGGCGTTGGACGTCATCTCCGAGGGCCGCCTCGAGCTGGGAATCGGGGCCGGCTGGAACGAGGAGGAGTCCGGCGCTTACGGCATCGAACTGGGCAGCATCAGGGAGCGCTTAGACCGCTTCGAGGAGGCCTGCGAGGTGCTGACCAGCTTGCTCAGTAACGAGACCACCAACTTCGACGGCAAGTTCTACCAGCTCAAGGACGCGCGCAACGAGCCGAAGGGGCCGCAACGCCCGCACCCGCCGATCTGCATAGGCGGCAGCGGCGAGAAGCGCACGCTGCGCATCACCGCCCGCTACGCCCAGCATTGGAACTTCGTCGGCGGACCGCCGGATGTCTTCAGGCACAAGCGCGAGGTGCTGGCGTCGCACTGCGCCGACATCGGGCGCGACCCGAAGGAGATCATGACGTCGGCCCACCTGCGGCTGGAGTCTGACCTCGACTACACGAAGGTGGTCGAGGATGCCGCCGGACTGGCCGCCGAAGGTCTCGACCTGGGCATTGTGTACATCCCGCCGCCGCACGACCCGGCCGTGCTGGAACCGCTGGCCGAGGCGATCCGCGACTCGGGGCTGATCACATAACTGTCAGAGAACGAAGCCGTGACATCGAGCAAACGCTCGCTGCTATCAGCGGGCGGTTTGGGAAGCAGTCAGACGCCGAAGCGCAACAGCTCGTCTGCGGTTACCAGACGCTCGAGTTTTTCGGGGAATTCGCGGCTTTTAACTGGGTGACGGAACCATGACCAGGCGATTCGGCCGACCCGGGAACGGGCCATCGGGTTTATGTACACAGCGCTAACTCCTGCGGTCGATCAGCTCAACCGGGCTCCACACCCCGCGGCGCCCGTATCGAACTATTAGACAGCCTTCGGCTGGCAAACAGTGCAGGACGCGCCGCAGAATTTATCAAATGTTTCTGCTGTGACGAATGTGACTAGCGTTGCGGGGCCGCGGTCGGCGTGATCGGGGCCGGCAGCGCAGTCTCGCCCATTAGGAACCGGTCCACACCGGCAGCTGCGGCACGGCCCTCGGCAATCGCCCAGACGATCAGCGACTGGCCGCGACCAGCATCCCCGGCAACGAAGACACCCGGCACCGACGTCTCGAAGTTGGCACCGCGCGCCACGTTCCCACGGTCGGTGAGCTCCACGCCCAACTCCGTCAGCAGGCCATTGCGCTCCGGCCCGACAAAACCCATCGCCAGCAGCACCAGATCGGCGTCGATCTCGAAGTCGGTGCCCTCGGCCTTGACGAACTTGCCGTCCTGCATCGTCACCTCGTGCACCTTGAGCGCAGCGACGTGACCGTCCCGGCCGACGAATTCCTCGGTGTTGACCGAGAAAACCCGCTCGCCACCTTCCTCGTGCGCCGCGGACACCCGGAACATCAGCTCATAGGTCGGCCACGGCGTGGACGGGGCGCGGGTCTCCGGTGGGCGCGGCATGATCTCGAACTGGTGGATGCTCGCCGCACCCTGACGGTGCGCGGTGCCCAGGCAGTCGGCGCCGGTGTCGCCGCCGCCGATGATGATGACCTTCTTGTCCTTGGCGGTGATCGGCGGCTCGCCGTCGGGGCCGAGCACGTCGTCACCCTCCTGCACCCGGTTGCCCCAGGGCAGGTACTCCATCGCCTGGTGGATGCCGTCCAGCTCGCGGCCCGGGATCGGCAGGTCGCGCCAGTCGGTGGCCCCGCCAGCCAGCACCACGGCGTCGAAGTCGGAGCGCAACTGTTCGGCGGTGATGTCGACACCGACGTTGACGCCGGCACGGAACTCGGTGCCTTCGGCGCGCATCTGCTCGAGCCTGCGGTTCAGGTGGCGCTTTTCCATCTTGAATTCGGGGATGCCGTAGCGCAGCAGGCCGCCGATGCGGTCGGCGCGCTCGAAGACCGTCACCTTGTGTCCGGCCCGGGTCAGTTGCTGCGCGGCGGCCAGTCCAGCCGGACCGGAGCCGACAACCGCTACCGTCTTGCCGGTGTGCTGGTTCTCCTCGGGCGGCAGCGGGACCACCCAGCCCTCGTCGAAGGCGTTGTCGATGATCTCGACTTCGATCTGCTTGATCGTCACCGGATCCTGGTTGATGCCGAGCACGCATGAGGACTCGCATGGCGCGGGGCAGAGCCGACCGGTGAACTCCGGGAAGTTGTTGGTGGCGTGCAGCCGCTCGATCGCGTCGCGCCACCGGTCGGTGCGGACCAGGTCATTCCATTCCGGAATCAGGTTGCCCAGTGGACAACCGTTGTGGCAGAACGGAATCCCGCAGTCCATGCACCGAGCCGCCTGGTGCTGCAGCGTCGAGTGCGGGAAGTCTTCGTAGACCTCGTCCCAGTCGCGCAGGCGCAGGTCCACCGGCCGGCGCTTCGGTGTTTCGCGGTGGGTGTATTTCAGGAAACCCTTTGGATCAGGCACTGGCGGCCGCCATGATCGCTTCCTCGGGGTCGGTGCCGGTGCGCTCGGCGTCGGCGATCGCCTCCAGCACCCGCTTGTAGTCGCGTGGCATCACCTTGGCGAAGCACTGCTGCTCACCGGCCCAGTCGGCCAAGATCCGCTGGCCGACCGCGGAGTCGGTGGCATCCACGTGGGCCTGCAGCATCCCGTGTAGCCAGTCCAGGTCGTCCTCGTCGAGCGCTTCCAGTTCCACCATCTCGGAGTTGAGGTTGGCTTCCAACGCGTCCTCGGGGTCGTAGACATAGGCGATACCGCCGGACATGCCTGCCGCGAAGTTGCGGCCGGTGCTGCCCAGAATCGCTACCCTGCCGCCGGTCATGTACTCGCAGCCGTGATCGCCGACGCCTTCGACCACCGCGTGTGCGCCTGAGTTGCGAACGGCGAACCGTTCGCCGACCGCGCCGCGCAGGAACGCCTGGCCACTGGTAGCGCCGAACAGGATGACGTTGCCGCCGATGATGTTGTCTTCGGCGACGTAGTCGTCCGGTGCGTCGTCGGACGGCCGAACCACGACCCGCCCACCGGACAAGCCTTTGCCGACGTAGTCGTTCGCGTCGCCGTAGACCCGCAGCGTGATGCCTTGCGGCAAGAACGCGCCGAAGCTGTTGCCTGCCGAACCGGTGAAGGTGATGTCGATGGTGCCGTCTGGCAACCCTTGGCCGCCATAGGCTTTCGTCACCTCGTGGCCGAGCATGGTGCCGACGGTGCGGTTGACGTTGGCGATGGTGGTGGAGAACCGGACCGGCTTCTGGGAGTCCAGTGCCTCGCGGCTCATCACGATCAACTGCTGGTCCAGTGCCTTGTCCAGGCCGTGGTCCTGCTTGGAGCTGTTGTACAGATCCTGGTTCATGAACGCCGATTCCGGCTCGTGCAGCACCGGCGACAGATCCAGCTTGTGCGCCTTCCAG
>DASXJI010000143.1:0-2017 GCA_036497495.1 Mycobacterium sp. | reverse complement strand
TGCCGATTCCCGCCGACAACGCCGGCTACTTCGACCAGGCCGTGCACAGCGCCTCCAACTTCCGCCGGCACGCGATCGACTCCCTGGAATCGATGGGTATCTCGGTGGAATTCAGCCATCACGAAGGAGCGCCCGGCCAGCAGGAGATCGACCTGCGCTTTGCGGACGCGCTGTCGATGGCCGACAACGTGATGACATTCCGCTACGTCATCAAAGAGGTTGCGCTGAACGAGGGATCGCGGGCCACGTTCATGCCCAAGCCGTTCGGTGAATACCCCGGCTCGGCGATGCACACCCACATGAGTCTGTTCGAGGGCGAGGTCAACGCCTTCCACAGCCCGGACGATCCGCTGCAGCTTTCCGATGTCGCTAAGTCGTTCATTGCCGGGATCCTCGAGCACGCCAGCGAGATCAGCGCGGTCACCAACCAATGGGTCAACTCGTACAAGCGGCTGGTGCTCGGCGGCGAGGCGCCCACCGCCGCGTCGTGGGGCGCGGCCAACCGGTCGGCCCTGGTCCGCATCCCGATGTACAGCCCGAACAAGACCTCGTCGCGACGCATCGAGGTACGCAGCCCCGACTCGGCCTGCAACCCGTACCTGGCGTTCGCCGTGCTGCTGGCGGCCGGCCTGCGCGGCGTGGAGAAGGGGTACGTCCTGGGTCCGCAGGCCGAGGACAACGTCTGGGATCTCACTGCCACGGAACGGCGGGCGATGGGTTATCGCGAGCTGCCGTCCAGCCTCGATGAAGCGTTGCGAGCGATGGAGGGCTCTGAGCTCGTCGCGGAAGCGCTGGGGGAGCACGTCTTCGACTTCTTCCTGCGAAACAAGCGCGCAGAGTGGGCGAACTACCGCCGCCACGTCACGCCGTATGAGCTGAAGACCTATCTTTCGCTGTAGCCGCTGTCGGTGGCCCGCTCAAACATCGGGTCGATCTGCGCTACCGTCGAGGGCGTGAATCAACCCGTAACCGAACGGTCGAAGGTGCCCAGCGTGGGCCGGCTCGGGTTGGTCGACGGCCGTGCGAACGCGAATTTGGCTCAACTGGGTTGGAATACCGAAGAAAGCGTCGACGTGCTCTGGTCGCTGTCGCGCGCACCGGACGCCGACGCCGCCCTGTGCGCGACGGTCCGGTTGGCCGAGGCGCTCGGCGACGGCTGGGCAGAGCTCAACGCGGCACTGGCCACGGACCGCGGACTGCGCGGCCGGCTGTTCGGTGTGCTCGGATCGTCGCTGACGTTGGGGGATCACTTAGTCGCCAACCCGCAGTCATGGCATCTATTGCAGGGCAATGTGAAGCTGCCCTCGACCGAACAACTGCGCGCGGGATTCGCCGAGTGCGTCACTGAACCCCCCGCCGCCGCAGGGTCGGTGGTGTGGCGGTTGCGCGCTCACTACCGCGACCGGCTGTTGGTGCTGGCCGCGCTGGATCTGGCGCCTACGGTCGAAAACGAGCCGGTGTTGTCCTTCCGGGCCGTCGGTGCCCACCTGGCCGACATGGCCGATGCCGCGTTGGCGGCAGCGCTGTCCGTCGCGGAGGCCACGGTGTGTGGTGACGCCACGCCGCCCCGGATTGCGGTCATCGCCATGGGCAAATGTGGTGCGCGCGAACTGAATTACGTCAGCGACGTCGACGTGATCTTCGTTGCCGAACCCGCCGATCAGGTGTCCGCGCGGATAGCCGGCGAAATGATGCGGTTGGCCTCGGACGCCTTTTTCCAGGTTGACGCCGGCCTGCGACCGGAAGGCCGCCACGGCGAGCTGGTTCGCAGCCTCGACTCGCATATCGCCTACTACCAGCAGTGGGCGAAGACCTGGGAGTTTCAGGCGTTGCTGAAGGCCCGGCCCGCGGCCGGCGACGCCGAACTTGGCAAGCAGTACATCGAAACGCTGCTGCCGATGGTCTGGAATGCTTGCGAGCGCGAGGATTTCGTCAGCGAAGTCCAGGCCATGCGGCGACGGGTGGAGCAACTGGTGCCCGCCGACGTGCGCACCCGCGAGATCAAACTCGGCAGCGG
>DASXJI010000142.1:0-7886 GCA_036497495.1 Mycobacterium sp. | reverse complement strand
ATCCTGGTCGACGTTGCCGCCGAGGCCGGTGTGTACATCCCGACGCTGTGCTACCTCAAGGACAAGCCGTGCCTCGGGACGTGCCGGGTGTGCTCGGTCAAGGTGAACGGCACGGTGGTCGCGGCGTGTACGGTTCGGGTCTCGGACGGCCTCAAAGTCGAGGTCAACGAACCGGAAACCGCCGATCTCCGGAAGGCGCTGGTGGAGCTGCTGTTCGTCGAAGGCAACCATAATTGCCCCAGTTGTGAAAAGAGTGGTCGCTGCACGCTGCAGGCGGTCGGCTACGAGGTGGACATGCTCGTCTCACGCTTCCCATACCGGTTCCCGCAACGAGAGCGAGACCACGCCTCGGAAAGAATATGGCTGGAGCGGGATCGCTGCATCTTCTGCCAGCGCTGCGTGGAATTCGTCCGCGACGAAGCCACCGGCCAGAAGATCTTCAGCATCAGCCACCGCGGCCCCGAGTCCCGGATCGAAGTCGATACCGACCGCGCCAACGCCATGCCGGTCGAGCAGATCCGCTATGCCGTCGAGATCTGCCCCGTCGGCGCGATCATCGAAAAACGGGTCGGCTTCGACGTGCCGATCGGCCGGCGCAAGTACGAAATTGAATCCGTCCGGGAACGGGCACTGGACTGCTCACACGATTCCGACGCATCGTGACCAACGAAATGGCGTCGCACGAAATGTCTTCAACGCCACCGGATCCGGCGCTGTCGACGGCGCGCGAGGGCAAGATCAACGTGGCGATGATCGGTTTGTGCGGATGCTGGGGATGCACGTTGTCCTTTCTCGACATGGACGAGCGGATCGTTGCGCTCTTGACGAAGGTCACCATTCACCGGTCCTCGCTCACCGATATCAAGAGAATCACCGAGCGTTGTGCGATCGGCTTCGTCGAGGGGGGCGTTGCGAACGAGGAAAACATCGAAACGTTGCGACATTTCCGCGACAACTGCGACATCCTGATCTCCGTAGGAGCCTGCGCCATCTGGGGCGGCGTCCCGGCGATGCGCAATGTCTTCGAGTTGAAGGACTGTCTTTCCGAGGCATATATCAACTCGCCCACCGCGGTTCCGGGTGCCGAACCCGTCATCCCGTCCCATCCCGATATCCCCCGAATCACCACCAAGGTGTACCCCTGCCACGAAGTGGTCAAAATGGACTACTTCATCCCCGGTTGCCCACCGGACGCGGATGCCATCTTCACGGTGCTCGACGATCTGATACACGGTCGCCCAGTCGCGCTGCCCCGCACGCTCAATCATTACGACTGATCCCGGAGGCCAAGCGTGAGCAGAAAGCTTGTCATCGACCCCGTCACCCGCATCGAGGGCCACGGCAAGGTGACCGTGAACCTCGACGACGACAACAACGTCGTCGACGCCAGGCTGCATGTCGTCGAGTTCCGCGGATTCGAGAAATTCGTTCAGGGCCACCCGTTCTGGGAGGCGCCGATGCTGATGCAACGCATCTGCGGAATCTGCTTCGTCAGTCACCATCTGTGCGGGGCCAAGGTGCTCGACGACATGATCGGCGTCGGCGCGAACTCGGAAGTCGGAATAACGCGGACGGCAGAGAAGATCCGCCGCCTCGGCCACTACGCGCAGATGCTGCAATCCCACGCGACGGCATATTTTTACCTGGTCGTCCCCGAGATGATGTTCGGGATGGACGCCGCGCCCGAGCAGCGCAACCTCCTCGGACTCATCGAGGCCGACCCCGCGTTGATGCGAAGAGTGATCATGCTGCGCAAGTGGGGGCAGGAGGTCATCAAGACCGTCTTCGGCAGGCGAATGCACGGCATCAGCTCCGTGCCAGGAGGTGTCGACAAGAACCTGAGCCGGGCCGAATGCGAGCGTCTGCTCAACGGCGAGGAAGGGCTCCCGTCGATCGACGAGATCATCGACTACGCGCAGGACGGTCTTCGCCTGTTCTACGACTTCCACGAAAAGAACCGAAGCGCGGTGGACGGCTTCGCGAACGTTCCCGCCCTCAACATGTCCCTGGTCGACGCCGAAGGCAACGTGGACTACTACCACGGCATGCTGCGCATCGTCGACGGGGACAAGAACGTCGTCCGTGAGTTCGACTATCACGACTACCTCGACTATTTTTCGGAAGCTGTCGAAGAATGGACGTACATGAAGTTTCCCTTCCTGAAGGACCTGGGCAGGGAAGAGGGCTCGGTTCGGGTGGGGCCGCTCGGGCGGATGAATGTCACGAAGTCGCTCTCGACGCCGCTCGCTCAGGAGGCGCTGGAGCGCTTCCACGCGTACACCGGCGGCGCAGCGAACAATATGACCTTGCATACCAATTGGGCGCGGACCATCGAAGTGCTCCACGCAGCGGAACTGATCGAAGAACTATTGCGCGATCCCGACCTGCAGAAGCAGGACCTTGTTGTGACTCCCGCCGCCGGCGCGTGGGTCGGTGAGGGAGTCGGTGTCGTCGAAGCACCTCGGGGCACGTTGCTTCATCACTATCGTGCCGGTATCGAAGGAGACATCACCTTCGCCAATCTGATTGTGGCTACTACGCACAACAATCAGATCATCAATCGCACGGTGCGCTCCGTAGCCGGGGACTACCTGGAGGGACGCGGCGTGATCACCGAAGCCATGATGAACGCCATTGAAGTCGGGATCCGTGCGTACGACCCATGTCTGAGTTGCGCGACGCATGCCTTCGGGCAGATGCCGCTGATCGTCACCGTCCACGATCCGGCCGGAAACGTGATCAACGAGCGTGTCCGTTCATGACACTCGACGATTTCGACGATGACTCCTGCCTGATCTATGGGATCGGCAACGTCGGCCGCCAAGACGACGGTTTGGGTTGGGCCTTCGTCGACTGGCTTCAGGCGGAAGGCCTCTGCTCGAACGCGGAGATGCAAAGGAATTATCAGCTTCTGCTCGAGGACGCCGAACTGATCAGCAACAAGGAACGTGTTTTGTTCATCGATGCCACCAAGGACACTTCGGTGGCGTCGTTCGCACTGCAGCGCGCGGCGCCGAAAATGGACTTCAGCTTCACGTCGCACACCATCTCGATCCCAGCGATCATGGCGACCTGTCAGCAGTGTTTTCACCGCCTGCCGGTAGTGCACGTGCTCGCGATCAGAGGTTTCGAATTCGAGCTCGAAATCGGGCTGACGCGTGCGGCGCAGCAGAACCTGGACGACGCGACGGCGCATCTGTCGTCACTTTCGTCGCCGAAGCGACATTAGGGCACAGAGTCCTTAGTTGAGCCGAGTTCGGGTGTGGGAGAACTGCGCTGGGCTGGCCCTCGCCGGCTGACGTTTCACCACGGCCCGAAGTCGGTGCTGTTGGCTCGCCGCAGCGCGCTGACGTAATCCCCGCGTTCGCGCGCGGCCTCGTCAGCTCCGATGGGGACGGCGAGCAGTCCGCGAACATCGTCGACCGCGGTGTATCCCTTGCGTTCCATCCACTCGCACAGCCCGTTGAGCAGTACGGCGGCGTACTCCGGGCCGTGCCGCAGCAGCGCTGACGCGGTCATCACCACATCCGCGCCCGCCAGCAGATACTTGATCAACTCCCTCGAGCCCTCCACGCCGGTCGTCGCGGCGAGCGACGCGCCAACCCGCCCGTGCAGCAACGTGATCCACGTCAACGGCAGCCGTGCCTCGCTCGCGCGCGACAACGATGTCCCCGGCGCCACGGCCAACGTCTCGGGGTCGATGTCAGGCTGCAGGAATCGGTTGAACAGCACGAGCCCGTCGGCGCCGGCCAGGTCCAGGCGCCGCGCCATCTCAGCGGTCGCGCTGAAGTACGGGCTGAGCTTCACCGCCACCGGAACGGTCACCGCGTCCTTGACACACGCCAGGACGTCGAGGTGTCGCTGTTCGACGTCGCGGCCCGAAACGTGCGGATCGCCGGGCAGATTGTAGATGTTCAATTCGATGGCGGCTGCGCCGGAATCCTGCATCGATCGGGCGTATCCGGCCCAACCGCCGGGCGTGCTGCCATTGATGCTGCCGATCACGGGGACCGAGACGGAGGCGGCGGCGCGTTCGAGCAGGCTCAGGTACCGGCGTGGGCCGTGGTCCCCCCCGGTGATGTTCGGGAAGTACGACAGCGACTCGGCGAAGCTCTCGGAGCCCGCCTCTGCCAGACGCGCATTCTGCTCCGCCTCGCGGCGCAGTTCCTCCTCGAACAGTGAATAAAGCACCACCGCACCGACTCCGGCGTCGGCGAGGCGCCGGACACCGTCGACGGTCTTCGACAGCGGGGACGCCGAGGCGACCAGCGGGTTGCGCAACGTCAGGCCGAGGTAGCGCGTCGACAGCTCCATCAGCGATCCCTTCGTGCATCGGGGTGGAAGTGTTCGGGTCCGCGGGAAGCCATCTCCTCGTAAACATTCCAGCGCTGTTCGATCGCCTGCTCGGCCAGCCCGAGCAGCCGCTCGCCTTCGACAGGATCGGCATCAGCCAGCGTGCGATAGCGGAGTTCTCGGTACACGTAGTCGGCTAGTGGGATCCGGGGTCGGTGTGAATCGAGAAGGAACGGATTGTCCCCGCCGGCGCGCAGCACCGGATCGTAGCGGAGCAGGGGCCAGTGTCCGCTGGCTACGGCGCGATACTGCTGATCCATCCCGAGCCGCATGTCGATGCCGTGCGCGATGCACTGGCTGTAGGCAATCACCAGAGACGGCCCGTCGTAGGCCTCCGCTTCGCGGAAGGCCTGCAGGGTCTGCTGTGGATCGGCACCCATCGCGACCTTGGCGACATAGACGTTTCCGTAGGCGATCGCCTGCAGCGCAAGGTCTTTCTTGGGCACCGTCTTGCCCGCAGCGGCGAACTTGGCGACCGCGCCCAGTGGCGTCGACTTGGACATCTGGCCGCCGGTGTTCGAGTACACCTCGGTGTCGAGCACCAACACGTTGACATTGCGCCCGGTCGCCAACACGTGGTCTAGCCCGCCCGACCCGATGTCGTACGCCCAGCCGTCGCCGCCGACGATCCACACGCTGCGCCGGACCAGATGGTCCACCACGCTGAGCAGGTCGGCGGTGACGGCGGGATCGAGGCCGCCGAGGCGGTCCTTCAGCTCGGCCACACGCTCCCGTTGGGCCGCCAACTCCGACTCCCGCAGTTGGGGGCCGTCCAGAATCGCGTCCACTAGTTCCCCGCCGATGATGTCGCGTAATTCGCCGACTCGTCGCCGGGCCAGCTGGACATGTGCGTCGCTGGCCAAGCGCAGGCCGAGCCCGAACTCCGCGTTGTCCTCGAACAGCGAGTTCGACCAGGCCGGGCCCCGCCCGTCGGCGTCGGTGGTCCAGGGCGTGGTGGGCAGGCTGCCGCCATAAATGGACGAGCAGCCGGTCGCGTTGGCGACCATCAGACGGTCTCCGAACAGTTGGGAGAGCAGTTTGAGATACGGCGTCTCGCCGCACCCCGCGCACGCGCCGGAGAACTCGAAAAGCGGCTCCAGGAACTGGGTTCCGCGCACTGTGCCGAAGTCCACCCGCGATCGGTCATTGGTCGGCAAAGACTCGAAGAAATCGATGTTCTTCCGTTCGGTGACCACCCGCGGCTCGGCGGGGCCGAGGTTGATCGCCTTGCTGACGGTGGGGCCGGGGATGACGACGGGGCAGGCCTCGACGCACAGACCGCAGCCGGTGCAGTCCTCGACGTACACCTGCAGCGAGAACCGGGCGTTGGGCAGGCCGACGGCGTCCAGGGGCGCGGAGTCGAATTCCGCGGGTGCCCCGGCCAGTTGTGACTGGTCGTAGAACTTGGACCGGATCACGCTGTGCGGGCAGACGAAGGCGCAGTTGCCGCACTGGATGCAGCTGTCGGAATCCCACACCGCGACCAGGTCGGAGATGTTGCGTTTCTCGTAGGCCGTCGTGCCGCTCGGGTAGGTGCCGTCCACCGGAAGTGCGCTGACCGGCAGCAGGTTTCCGCGACCGGCCATCATCTCCGCGGTCACGGTGCGGACGAACTCCGGCGCAGACTCGGGCACCGTCGGCACAGGTCCGCGGACGGAGGTGACCAGCGTCGGCACGTCGATCCGGTGCAGACCAGCCAGGGCGCCGTCCACTGCGGCCAGTTCCTTGGCCAGCACGTCGGCGCCGCGGTTGCCGTACGTCTTCTCCACCGATTCCTTGATCCGGGTGATCGCCCGTTCGCGGGGCAGCACGTCGGAGATCGCGAAGAAACAGGTCTGCAGCACGATGTTGATTCGGCCGGCCAGCCCGGCTTCGCGCGCGATCCGGTCGGCGTCGACGGTGTAGAGCGTGACCCGCTTGTCCAGGATCTGTTCCTGGACCGGCCGCGGCAGCGCCTCCCAGACCTTTGCAGAAGGCAGTCGGCAGTTCAGTAGCATCGTCGCTCCGGGGGCAGCCCGCCCGAGCACGTCGATTTTGTCGAGGAACCGGAACTGATGGCAGCCGACGAAATTGGCTTCGGTCACAAGGTAGGGGGCCCGGATGGGGTGCGGTCCGAACCGTAGGTGGGACTCGGTCTGCGACCCCGATTTCTTCGAGTCGTAGACGAAGTAGGCCTGGGCGTGCAGATCCTCTTCGGATCCGAGGATCTTGATCGTGTTCTTGTTCGCGCTGACGGTTCCGTCCGATCCCAGCCCGTAGAAGATCGCCCGGACCGTAGCGGGAGGTTCGATGTCGAGCGACGGGTCGTAGGCGATGCTGGTTCCTGAGACGTCGTCGTCGATACCTATGGTGAACCGTCGCAGCGGCTGCGCGCGGGCGAGTTCGGCGAACACGCCGGCCACCATGGCGGGGGTGAACTCCTTCGAGGACAGGCCGTAGCGTCCGCCGGTCACGCGCGGCATGACCGGCCGTTCGCCGTCGGCGTGTGCCTCGGCCAGTGCCGCGACCACGTCCAGATACAGGGGCTCGCCGATCGATCCGGGCTCCTTGGTGCGGTCCAGCACACCGAGCGTGCGCACCGTCGCAGGCAGTGCGTCCAGGAGTGCTCTGGTGGGAAACGGTCGGTATAGCCGCACCTGTACCACGCCGACTCGTTCGCCGCGTTCGACGAGTGCAGCGACGGTCTGCTTCACCGTCTCGGCACCCGAACCCATCACCACCAGAACACGTTCCGCCTCCGGGTGCCCGGAGTAGTCGACGATGTGCATCGTCCGGCCGGTGCGTTCGCCGAGCCGGGCCATGAGGTTTTCGACCACATCCGGAACCCGCGCGTAGAACGGGTTGACCGTCTCCCTGGCCTGGAAGTAGACGTCCGGATTCTGGGCGGTGCCGCGGATGAACGGCCGCTCGGGTGACAGCGCGCGTCCGCGATGTGCCCGCACCAGCTCTTCGGGGACCAGGGCCCGCAGGTCGTCGTCGGACAGCATCTCAATCGTGTTGATTTCATGGGACGTTCGGAATCCGTCGAAGAAGTGCACGAACGGGATCCGGGTGGTGAGCGTTGCCGCCTGCGCGACGAGTGCCAGGTCGTGAGCCTCCTGCACCGAGGCCGCCCCGAGCAGCGCGAACCCCGTTTGCCGCACCGCCATCACGTCCGAATGGTCTCCGAAGATTGACAAACCCTGAGCTGCAATCGATCTGGCCGCCACGTTGATGACAGCCGACGTCAGTTCGCCGGCGATCTTGTACATGTTCGGGATCATCAGCAGCAGGCCCTGCGACGAGGTGAAGGTCGTTGTCAGGGCGCCGCTCTGCAGGGCGCCGTGCAGAGCGCCCGCCGCTCCACCTTCGCTTTGCATTTCAACCACCGTGGGGACGGTGCCCCAGACGTTGGGCCGCTGTGCGCAGGACCATTCGTCGGCGAACTCGGCCATCGGCGACGACGGTGTGATCGGATAGATGCAACACACCTCGTTGAGTCGGTAGGCGACCGAAACGCATGCCTCGTTGCCGTCCACCGTGGCGCGGCTCAT
>DASXJI010000141.1:0-11923 GCA_036497495.1 Mycobacterium sp. | reverse complement strand
GCAGTACCCACGAGCCGCGGTAGGGGTTGGCCAGCTCCTGTTCGGTGGCTTCGTCCCATTCCTTGCGTGGCGGGTCGGTGATGGCCACAACGCTGAGCACCGCCGACACCGCGCACAGGATGGCCGGAAAAATCAGGGCCGTGGTCGCTGACTTGCTGCGCTCGGCGAGTTCGGGAATGACGAGGGCGCCCAAAGCGATCCCGAGCGGCTGCGCGGCCTGGCGGACGCCCATCGCCAGACCGCGTTGCTCCGGCGGGAACCAACCGGACACCAGCCGGCCGCCGGCGGAGTTACAGCTGGCGGCCGCCATGCCGCCGACGAACAGCAGTGCGGCGAACGACACCATCGTGTGGACAGTGGTTGCCGCGTAAGCGGCCACCGCGGTCAACGCAGATCCGACCGTCAGCACGATGCGTTCGCCGACCCGGTCGAGCAGATAGCCCCACAGGATCAGCGTCGCCACCATGCCGAAGCTCGGCATCGATGACAACAATCCGGCCTCGGCCAGGGGAGTGCCCTGGTCTTCTTCCAGCGCGGGAATCAGGAAGGCGACGCCGTTGATGAAGATGAACGCGCTCGCGGTCACAAGGAGTGAGACGACGACGATGGACCAGCGTCGGCCCGTGCTGATTCCGACCGTGCCGGTCGGGTCCGTCGGCATCGATCCATGCTCGCATAGCCATGTGGTTGCTGGGGCCCAAGCGGCGACGGGCCCGGCTGCGCGGACCTCGCTCGGCGCTCAGGGCTTTCGCTGTCGGGCCCGCCGCGCCCGGCTTCGCCGCGCTTGCGACCGCCACTAGGCTAAGGCGAATGCGCCTTGGTCGAATTGCCAGTCCAGATGGCGTCGCGTTCGTCTCCATCGAGGGCGAACACGACGAGATGACCGCCCGCGAGATCGCCGAGCATCCGTTCGGCACCCCGACTTTCACGGGTCGCTCCTGGCCGCTGGCCGATGTCCGGTTGCTGGCCCCGATTCTGGCCAGCAAGGTGGTCTGCATCGGCAAGAACTACGCCGACCACATCGCCGAGATGGGCGGCGAGGCGCCGGCCGACCCGGTGATCTTCCTCAAACCCAACACCGCGATCGTCGGACCGAATGTGCCGATTCGGTTGCCGGTCAACGCATCGCCGGTACATTTCGAGGGGGAGCTGGCGGCGGTGATCAGTCGGCCTTGTAAAGACGTCACGGCTGCGCGGGCTGCCGAGAGCATCCTCGGCTACACGATCGCCAACGATGTGTCCGCTCGTGATCAACAGAAGGCTGATGGCCAGTGGACACGTGCGAAAGGCCACGACACGTTCTGCCCGGTGGGGCCGTGGATCGTGACCGATGTCGACCCAGCCGATCTCGAGCTGCGTACCGAGGTCAACGGCGAGGTCAAACAGGACAGTCGCACCTCGCTGATGATCCACGACGTCGGTGCAATCGTGGAATGGATCTCAGCGGTGATGACGTTGCTGCCTGGTGATCTCATTTTGACCGGCACACCCGCCGGCGTGGGACCCATCGAAGACGGCGACACGGTCAACATCACCATTTCGGGAATCGGAACGCTGTCGAATCCTGTTGTGCGCAGAAAAGATTCGTAGCGGTACGTCCGTCGGGCGCCAGCGTCGCGGGACCTTGGGGGCAGCCACCCGGATCAACGACAGCGCGCCTTGGCAACGCCGCGGCGTGCGCCGGCTGGACGGCGACGGCGACGGCGTCGGGCGCGGGTGAGACGTGAAGTGTTTGTTTGGTAGTCTGCTCGTCGGCCCATCACGGCTGGCAGCAGTGTCCGCACGACCGCGCATGGTCGGTAGACAAGCCTCTGACCAGCAGTTTTAGGCAGCCAATGGGGTATGGTGTAATTGGCAACACAGCTGATTCTGGTTCAGCCATTCTAGGTTCGAGTCCTGGTACCCCAGCAGTATTGATCGATGGCGACAGCCGGTTCTGTCGATCTCAACGAAAATGACCGTTTTTTCCAATGTCGTTCCACCGCCTAGCGATTAGGCGTGCGTAGGGCTGTGAGCTATGCTGGCAGCTCGGATCGGTTCCGGCCCCGTCGTCTAGCGGCCTAGGACGCCGCCCTCTCACGGCGGTAGCGTGGGTTCGAATCCCATCGGGGCTACTCATCCACAAGCGAGCTGCGTGTCAATCCCCGCTAGCTCGCGACCGGTGCGGTTGAACCGCCGACCGGCATGGCCGGAATCCCGAGCTTGCGGTGATCCCACGAACGGCTGCGCTGGCTGACGATGCGCACGGCGACCCGCTTGTTCATCATCATGTCGACCGCGGGCTTCATCTCGTCGGTGTAGGGCCCGGTGTAACGCTCCCACACGCTGACGCCGACCCGGAATATCGTGTCCGGGTCGTCGACGATCTCGGCCACACCTTCGAATGACACCCCGCGCAAGGTGTCGTAGGTGTCGCCGTCCTCGATCATGAAGCTCACCCGGGGATCGCGCTTGAGATTGACGGCCTTCTGGGACTTCTCTTTGGTCTCCAACCAGATCTCTCCGTCGACCACGCCGTACCACATCGCGGTCAGATGCGGCTGTCCGTCCGGGCCGACGGTGGCCAGCGTGCCGGTACGGCTACTGGTGACGAAGTCGGTGATCTCCGCCGCGGACATGACGATCTGCGCACGCTGTTTTCCCATGGCGACAGTGTCTCAGGTGACGAATCTGCGCGTGAACGTCGGGCAATGCGGTTCGACTCACAACCGGCGAGTCAATGCGTCGGCGGCTGCCAGCAAGTCAGCAGCCCAGCGCGCACCGGGCCGCCGGCCCATCCGGTCGATCGGCCCGGACACCGAGATGGCAGCGATCACCGAACCGTGGGCATCGCGCACCGGGGCCGACACGCTCGCCACTCCGGGCTCGCGCTCGGCTGCGCTTTGCGCCCAGCCCCGTCGCCGTACCTCGGCGAGCACACGGTCGCTGAATTTCGCGTCGGGCAGCACCGCGGCACGGGTGGCGTCGTCACTGTAGGCCAGCAGTACTTTGGCGCCCGAGCCGGCGGTCATCGGCAAGCGCGCGCCGACCGGGACGGTATCGCGAAGTCCCGCAAGCGGTTCCATCGCAGCCACGCAGATTCGCGAGCTCCCTTCGCGTCGATAGAGCTGCACGCTCTCGGCAGTGATCTCGCGCAGTCGCGGCAACACCGCCGCGCTCGCCGCCAATAGTGGGTCGTTGACCTGAGCCGCCAGTTCGCTGATCGCGGGACCCAGACGCCAACGGCCCTCGCTGTCGCGGGCCAGCAGCCGGTGCGTTTCCAAGCCTGCGGCCAACCGGTGCGCAGTGGCCCTGGGCAATCCTGTGCGATCGCACAATTCGGCCAGCCCGCAGGGTGATTCCGCGATGGTGTGCAATACCCCCACGGCTTTGTCGAGAACGCCGATGCCGCTATCCTGTCTCACAGAGAGATACTAACGTCTCGCATAATGAGATCAATGAATTGGGATGAGCTCGTGACGAAAACTTCAGCCCACGACGCCACGCGTCCGCGCACGCTGGCGGAGAAGGTTTGGGACGACCACGTGGTGGCGTCGGGCGGCGACACCGAACCCGACCTGATCTACATCGACCTGCACCTGGTGCACGAAGTGACCAGCCCGCAGGCCTTTGACGGTCTGCGACTGGCCAACCGGCCAGTGCGGCGGCCCGATCTGACGCTGGCCACCGAAGACCACAACGTGCCGACGATCGACATAGACAAGCCGATCGCCGATCCGGTCTCGCGCATCCAGGTCGAGACGCTGCGCCGCAATTGTGACGAATTCGGCATCCGGCTCTACCCGATGGGCGACATCGAACAGGGCATCGTGCATGTCGTCGGTCCGCAATTGGGTCTGACCCAGCCGGGAATGACGATCGTCTGCGGTGACAGTCATACCTCCACCCACGGCGCATTCGGTGCACTGGCAATGGGAATCGGCACTTCTGAGGTCGAGCACGTGCTGGCGACCCAGACACTTCCGCTGCGGCCGTTCAATACGATGGCCGTCAACGTGGACGGGAAACTTCCGGCCGGCGTGACGGCCAAGGACATGATCCTCGCGGTGATCGCGAAGATCGGCACCGGCGGCGGTCAGGGCCACGTCATCGAATACCGTGGCAGTGCCATCGAATCGCTGTCGATGGAGGCCCGGATGACAGTCTGCAACATGAGTATCGAAGCCGGGGCCAGGGCGGGCATGGTGGCACCGGATGCCACCACCTACGAATTCCTGCGCGGTCGTCCGCGTGCTCCGACGGGTGTGCAGTGGGATGCAGCGCAGGCCTATTGGGATCAGTTGCGAACTGACGACGGCGCCGAGTTCGACACCGAAGTCTATGTAGACGCCGCATCGTTGACCCCGTTCGTGACGTGGGGCACCAATCCCGGCCAAGGAGTGCCGTTGGGTGCCTCGGTCCCGGATCCCGAGCTGATGAACGATGACAACGAGCGGCAGGCGGCTGAGAAAGCGCTGGCGTACATGGACCTTCGGCCGGGACTCCCGATGCGCGAGATCGCGGTCGACACCGTGTTCGTCGGATCCTGTACCAACGGCCGCATCGAGGATCTGCGCGCGGTCGCTGACATATTGCGGGGCCGAAAGGTGGCCGACGCCGTGCGGATGCTGATCGTGCCGGGTTCGATGCGGGTGCGCGCGGAGGCCGAAAGCGAAGGGCTGGGCGAGATCTTCACCGCCGCAGGCGCCGAGTGGCGTCAGGCCGGCTGCTCGATGTGCTTGGGAATGAACCCGGACCAACTGGCACCGGGTGAGCGCTGCGCAGCAACCTCAAACCGCAATTTCGAGGGTCGCCAGGGCAGGGGCAGCCGTACGCATTTGGTGTCACCGGCGGTTGCCGCCGCCACCGCGGTGCGCGGGAAGCTCGCCGCCCCGGCCGACTTGAACTGAGGAGAGGGAGAGATCCAATGGACGCTTTTCATACCCACACAGGCATCGGAGTGCCACTGCGGCGGTCCAATGTCGACACCGATCAGATCATTCCCGCGGTCTATTTGAAGCGAGTGACCCGAACGGGTTTCGACGACGGATTGTTCGCCGCCTGGCGGAACGATCCGTCGTTTGTGCTCAATCTCAGCCCATTTGACAGAGGTTCAGTACTGGTCGCCGGGCCAGATTTCGGCACCGGATCCTCGCGCGAGCACGCGGTGTGGGCGCTTATGGACTACGGCTTCCGGGTAGTGATCTCGTCGCGGTTCGGCGACATTTTCCGGGGCAATGCGGGGAAAGCGGGTCTGTTAGCGGCCGAAGTTGCTCAGGATGATGTCGAACTTCTTTGGAAGCTCATCGAGAGCAGCCCGGGGTTGGAAATCACTGTCAATCTTCAAGATCGGAATGTGTCGGCGGGAACGGTGGTGGTGCCGTTCAAGATTGACGATTACACCGCCTGGCGTCTGCTCGAAGGTCTTGATGACATCGCCCTTACGCTGCGGAAACAGGATCAGATCGAAGTC
The DNA here is from genome assembly GCA_036497495.1 of Mycobacterium sp. GTDB lineage: Bacteria > Actinomycetota > Actinomycetes > Mycobacteriales > Mycobacteriaceae > Mycobacterium. The sequence continues at coordinate 6,471 of DASXJI010000141.1, read as the reverse complement.
TTTGAGGCGGCTCGGCCGGGCTGGAAACCGAAGACTTTGCCAACGCGCTAACGGCTCGATTGCGCCCGAATTCGAGGCGCCACATGGCCGTATTTGGCGGCGGCTCCACCTCCCAAGCGCGGCAAGCGGATTCCTAAAAAGTTCGCCAGGAACCATTGAAATTGCGCGTGGCTCTTGGAAATCAGGCACCTGAGGGTTTACCGTGTCCTCTAGTCGGTCCAATCGAGGGCCACTAGCTTCGGAGGATTTGGATGAACAAAGCAGAGCTCATCGATGTACTCACAGACAAATTGGGCTCAGACCGTCGGCACGCAACCGCGGCCGTCGAGAATGTCGTCGACACGATTGTGCGCGCAGTACACAAGGGCGAGAGTGTCACCATTACTGGGTTCGGTGTTTTCGAGCAGCGGCGCCGCGCGGCCCGCGTAGCCCGTAACCCCCGCACCGGCGAGACGGTAAAGGTGAAGCCAACCTCCGTGCCGGCCTTCCGGCCCGGCGCGCAATTCAAAGCGGTTGTTTCTGGCTCGCAACGGCTCCCGGCGGAAGGACCAGCAGTGAAACGTGGCGTTGTCGCAAGCGGTGGGGCCAAGAAGGCGGCGAAGAAAGCGCCCGCCAAGAAGGCAGCCGCCAAGAAGGTTGCAAAGAAGGCTCCGGCCAAGAAGGCAGCCGCCAAGAAGGTTGTGAAGAAGGCTCCGGCCAAGAAGACAGCCGCCAAGAAGGTTGTGAAGAAGGCTCCGGCCCGCAAGACAGCCGCCAAGAAGGTTGCGAAGAAGGCTCCGGCCCGCAAGGCCGCAACCAAGCGGGCACCGGCCAAGAAGGCTCCGGCCAAGAAGGCCACAGCCCGTCGCGGCCGTCGCTAGACACAAACCGCATCAAACACAGATTCGCCGCGGAACCGGCTGCTGAGCCGCTCCGCGGCGAATCTGCGTGTCAGGTAACTGCGTTGGCGGCTAGCGCGCTGCCGATGTGATCGGCGGCGATCAGGCGGCCGTCCGCCAGCGACATCACCCAGGTGCTGCCCTTGCGGTTGCGGGACTTGTCCGGGCGGACCCCGTCTCGCTCGCACCACCACCCGATCAGGTCCGGAATCACCTTGCCCTGTGTGCAAATCACCGGTGCGCGGTGCGACCCGGCAATCTGCAGCACACGCCGTCGACCCCGCTTGGGATTTTCGGCGTAAGCCTCTTCGGTTAGTGTCGGCTCGTTGTTGATGGTTACGCCCAGCTCCTCGGCCAACGGCTCCACCGTTTGGTGGCATCGCACGCGATCCGCGGCATAGACATCGGATGCGCCGAAGCACAACAACTGCGCGACGAGAGCCTCAGCTTGCGCGCGGCCCTTCTGGTCCAACGGCCGTAATTTGTCGTCACCGGAGAATCGGGACTTGCTGCCTGCGCTGCCGTGCCGGACTATTAGAACCGATTGAGTATCCGCCGGATGTTTGGCCCACCGACGCAATACCTTTCGGTCGTAGGCGTATGACACCTTTTTGATCGCGGCGGGGGCGGGCAGCCAGAGTAGGTCGTCGACCTCGTGGTTCGGGGCGAAACTGCCACCGAGGCTACGTGCCGACCAATACCGCACTTTTTTCGTGCGTTGCTCGATCGGATAACTCACCGTCGCAACTCGGCGGCCCAGCACTACGTGGTGCCCGGTCTCCTCGAATACCTCACGCACGGCGGTCACCGGCTCGGTCTCGCCGGGATCGACCTTTCCCTTGGGCAGCGACCAGTCGTCGTATCGCGGACGGTGAATCACGGCGATCTCCGCGGCGGATTCGCGGTGCCCGGGTCGCCACAGCACACCACCCGCGGCGAGAACGGTCTTACTCGACGACGATTGTGTCGACACTGAACTCCTGCAAGTCAATTCGGGCCCGCGTGGACCCTGTGTCCAGAAGTTTGAGGGTTATGTATCGGTTAGCTGCGGTGTTGTTCCATCAGCGACACCTGGTGGTCGCGAACCTTGTGGCCGGCTCGCGGCATCGCTGCCCACTGCCCTTCCGGCCCCAGTTCCCAGCAGCGTGTCGCGGGGTCCAGCGCCGATTCGAAGATGTCGTTCAGTTGCGCGGTCAGCCGAGGATCCTTGACCTGCGCCAGCACCTCGACGCGGCGATCCAGGTTGCGGTGCATCATGTCGGCACTCCCGATCCAGAATTCGTCGATGGCGCGGAAATTGAAGATCCGCGAGTGCTCTAGATATCGTCCGAGAATAGAGCGCACGGTGATGTTTTCGGAGAAGCCCTCGACACCGGGGCGTAGTGCGCAGATTCCGCGCACCACGATCTCGATGCGCACGCCGGCTTGCGACGCACGGTAGAGCGCATCGAGGACCTGCTCGTCGACGAGGGAGTTCATCTTCAACCGGATATGTCCGTTACCGTTTTCCTGATGCGCCGCGATCTCCCGGTTGATGCGTTCGATGATGCCGACGCGAATACCGTGCGGCGCGACCAACAGGTTGCGGTAGGACACCTTGCGCGAATAGCCCGTCAACGTGTTGAACAGATCGGTGAGGTCGGCGCCGATGTCGGGATCGGCGGTCAGCAGGCCGATGTCCTCGTACAGCCGGGCCGTTTTGCTGTTGTAGTTACCGGTCCCGATGTGGCAGTAACGCCGGATCGTCGAGCCTTCGCGCCGCACCACCAGACATGTTTTGCAATGCGTCTTCAAGCCGACCAAGCCGTAGGCCACATGGACTCCCGCCTGCTCGAGCGCACGGGCCCACTTGATGTTGGCCTGTTCGTCGAACCGGGCCTTGATTTCGACCAGCGCGACGACTTGTTTTCCGGCTGCGGCGGCTTCGATCAGTGCCCGCACGATCGGTGAATCACCGGAAGTGCGATACAGCGTTTGTTTGATAGCCAGCACATTCGGGTCAGCGGCAGCCAATTCGATAAAGCGTTGCGTGCTGGTGGAGAACGACTCGTAAGGGTGGTGCACCAAAACGTCACCCTCCCGCAGTGTCGCGAAAATACTCTTCGGCGTTTCACGGTCGGCGAAGGCCGGGCTGGTCGACGGAACGAAGGCGGGATCCTTCAGATCCGGCCGGTCGACGCCATAAATCTGCCACAACGACGAAAGATCAAGCAGGCCCGGCACTTGAATGACATCGCCGGGATGCACGTCGAGCTCCCGCAGCAGCAGCTCCAGCATGTGCTCGGTCATGTCGTCGGCCACCTCGAGGCGCACCGGCGACCCGAACCTCCGACGGGCCAGCTCGCGCTCCAGCGCCTGCAGCAGGTCTTCGTCGCGATCTTCGTCGACCTCGAAATCGGCGTTGCGGGTTATCCGAAATGCGTGGTGCTCGACGATTTCCATTCCCGGGAACAGCGCCGTCAGGAAGGCCGCGATCAGCTCCTCCATTGGCAAGAAGCGGACTTCTTTCTTTCTCGACGACTCGTCTCCGCCGCCGCGCTCGTCGAGCTCGACAAAGCGATCGACGTTGTCGGGCACCTTAACTCGCGCGAAATGCTGACCGGCGTCGTCGGGCTGCTTGACCGTGACCGCCAGGTTCAGGCTCAGGCCGCTGACGAACGGGAACGGGTGAGCGGGATCTACGGCCAGCGGAGTCAGGACCGGGAAGACCTGCTCGGTGAAGTAGGTCGACAGCCGGTCACGCTCGGCCTGGTCCAAATCGGCCCACGTGACGATGTGGATGCCTTCTGCGGCCAGCCCAGGCTCCACCGCGTTCAGAAAAACCTCTGCGTGCCTGGTGGCGATCTTCTGGGTTTGCTCGCCGATCCGGCGCAACTGCTCGCGCGGGGTCAGGCCGTCCGCGGAGCGGACCGACAGACCCATCTCGTCGCGCCGCTTCAAGCCGGCGACGCGCACCATGTAGAACTCATCGAGGTTAGAAGCGAAGATCGCCAGGAACTTCGCCCGCTCCAGCAGCGGCAGGGAGGGGTCCTCGGCCAGAGCCAGGACGCGCGCGTTGAAGTCCAGCCAGCTCAATTCACGATTGAGATAGCGGTCCTCCGGAAGCGGATTGTCCACCGCGGTGGCTGTGGTGGCGGGCGGTGCTCCCGGCGCAGAATCTGCGGACTGCCACGTGGGCGTGTCGTCGCTGACTGTGGTGTCCGGGGCTTCGATGTCGGTCACTCTTGTGATCATTCCCCATGGGCGGGGGGTGCTGCCACCGACTAGGTGGCCAACATTTGCCGTTGAGGAGCTGTTTACCCATCGTTACCCCCGCTGAGGTGCCGAAACTGCAACCGCCCGGGTCGTCTCCGGTCCCATTCCGAGACGACGGGCGACGGCCAGGTCGTCGGGTGTGTCGATGTCGCAACGAAGTCCCGGCCACGCACCGGTGAGTTCGATCGCACCCGAATGCCGGTGCTGTGCAGACGAATCCGGCCCGAACCGGGGGTCGAGTGTGGTCCCGAACGCGCACAGGGCCGCAGTACCGGTGCCGAGGCGATCGGCGACGAAACTACGCTCGTACCGGCGTCCCGCGGCAATCGCTTCGGCGAGTTCCTGCGTCTGCAATGCCGGCAGGTCGCCTTGCAGCACAACGATATTGGAGACCGACTGGGACACCACGCGCTCCGCGGCCGCGATCGCGTTATTCAGCGGGTTCAAGTGGCCGTCCGGGGTCGGATCGGTGAGCACCTCCGCGCCGAGTTCGGACGCCGCCGCGGCGGCGACCTCGTCGGGCGTGACGACGGTGATGCGGCGAACGGAACTCACCCTCGACGCGGCGGTGAGAGTGTCCACCAGCATTGCCAAAACGACGCGCTCCCGCGTCGGTGCGGAGAAGATCGGCGCCAACCGCGTCTTGGCGGCCGTCAGTCGCTTGACGGCGACGATCAAGCCGACGTCACCGTCGGCGTCGGCATCACTGCGGCTCACGGAACCATCCTGCCAGTGCCGATCGCCCGGGCGGGTTGCGCCTGAGTGCCCACCTCCTTCTCAGGCCGTCCCGGCCTGCATCGTCGCTGGGCTACGCCTGAGTGCCCACCTCCTTCTCAGGCCGTCCCGGCCTGCATCGTCGCTGGGCTACGCCTGAGTGCCCACCTCCTTCTCAGGCCGTCCCGGCCTGCATCGTCGCTGGGCTACGGTGAAGCGCCGGGAGTTAGAGCACACTGACCAGACGGGACCGAGACAGACCATGGCCACCACGACAGCGGTAATGGGTGCCGGTGCCTGGGGCACGGCGCTCGCCAAACTGCTGGCCGACGCCGGCGGCGAGGTGACCCTCTGGGCGAGGCGTTCCGACGTCGCCGATGAGATCAACTCCAGTCGCTATAACCCCGGCTACCTACCCGGCGTGCCGTTGCCGGGCGGCATCCGGGCCACCGCTGATCCGGCCGAGGCTTTGCACGGGGCGACCACGGTGCTGCTGGCCGTGCCGGCGCAGACGATGCGTGCCAACCTTGAGCAGTGGACGAGCCTGATCACCAAGGGCGCCACCTTGGTCAGCACGGCCAAGGGCATCGAGTTGGTCACTCTGATGCGGATGAGTCAAGTCATCGTGGACGTGACGGGTCTCGATCCGTCGCAGGTTGCGGTGATCTCCGGTCCGAACCTCGCCAGCGAGATCACTGCCGGGCAACCCGCAGCCACCGTCATCGCCTGCAGCGATTCCGGACGCGCGGTTGCCGTGCAGCGCATGCTGAATGCCGGATACTTCCGGCCGTACACCAATGCCGATGTCATCGGCACCGAGATCGGCGGCGCGTGCAAGAACGTCATCGCGCTGGCCTGCGGGATGGCCGCCGGGGTGGGTCTGGGCGAAAACACCGCGGCGGCGATCATCACCCGCGGTCTGGCCGAGATCATGCGGTTGGGCATCGCGGTCGGCGCCAAGGGTGCGACGCTGGCCGGCCTGGCCGGAGTGGGCGATCTGGTGGCTACCTGCACGTCGCCCCGGTCGCGCAACCGCAGTTTCGGCGAAAGTCTGGGTCGCGGCGAAACGCTGGAGTCCGCGCTACGACAGCGCGGTGACCACGTCGTCGAAGGGGTGACGTCATGCGAGTCGGTGCTGGCGCTGGCCTCGAGTTACGACGTCGAGATGCCGCTGACCGACGCGGTGGAACGGGTCTGCCACAAGGGGTTGTCGGTGGACCAGGCGGTGGTTGCCCTGCTGGGGCGCAGCACAAAGCCGGAATGAGCTTGTAACCAGCACCGCGACGCCAGACGGTAGCCTCTTTAGGTTGTGAACGCCCGCTTGCCGTCCAGGACGCCCGATCACGGTCGCGTCCGAGTTGCCGTCGTCTTCGGTGGCCGCAGCAATGAGCACGCCATCTCGTGCGTCTCGGCAGGCAGCATTTTGCGCAACCTGGACCCGGAGCGGTTCGACGCGGTCGCGGTCGGCATCACGCCGGAAGGCTCGTGGGTGCTGACTGACGGTGATCCCGACTCGCTGGCGATCGCCAACCGGCAGTTGCCAGGGGTGAGTCCCGAGTCGGGCACCGAGCTGGCGCTGACGGCCGACCCGCGTCTCGCCGGTCAGCTGGTATCCCTTGCGCCC
>DASXJI010000140.1:0-2204 GCA_036497495.1 Mycobacterium sp. | reverse complement strand
TGGCCATCATCATGTCCACCACGGGCAAGCCGTTTTCCCGGCCGCCGGCCTGGCGGGTGATCCGGCTGGCGTTCAATCCACCTGGCGACGATGCGTCCGACGAGGAGAAGCTGGACTTCGAGGTCCGCAACATCGCCGTGTTCAACGGCCCCAATTTCCTGCCGCCGGAGGCAGAGCTGCGCAAACGCGTCCAGCAGCTCGCCGAGCGGTCCAACTATCGGCCCGGCATGCTGCGTCAATTCGACGCCGTACTGGGCACCGGCAGCCTGCTGGCCTACAGCAAGGCGATCACCGCGCCGACGGTGGTGGTGCACGGTTCGCGCGACCCGATGGTGCGGCCACGCAACGGCCGCGGGGTCGCCGCCGCCATCCCCGGCGCCCGGTTCGTCGTCGTCGACGGTATGGGCCATGACCTCCCCGAACCGGTGTGGCGCCCACTCGTCGAGACCCTCACCGAGAACTTTGCCCGAGCGCCCATCAGGTGAGCGCGCTCACAGGAATTGGGACTTGCCAACACCGATTTGAGACACTGCAGCTATGAGTTCCAGCAACCACCGCGAGGTAGCCAAGCTCGACCGGGTTCCGTTGCCGGTCGAGGCGGCCCGCGTCGGCGTGACGGGTTGGCAGCTCACCCGCACTGCCGCCCGCATCCTCACCAAGCTGCCGACCAAGGGTCCGATGCAGCAAAAGGTCATCCGGCAACTCCCGCAGACCTTCGCCGACCTGGGCCCCACCTACGTCAAATTCGGGCAGATCATCGCGTCCAGCCCGGGAGCCTTCGGCGAACAGCTGTCCCGGGAATTCCGCGGCCTGCTCGACCGGGTGCCGCCGGCCGACACCGGCCAGGTGCACAAGCTGTTCGCCGAGGAACTCGGCGGCGATCCGTCGGAGCTGTTCACCAGCTTTGACGAGGAGCCGTTCGCGTCGGCGTCGATCGCCCAGGTGCACTACGCCACCCTGCACAGCGGCGAAGAGGTCGTGGTCAAGATCCAGCGGCCGGGCATCCGTCGGCGGGTGGCCGCCGATCTGCAGATCCTCAAGCGCTTCGCCCAAGCCGTGGAGTTGGCCAAACTGGGCCGCCGGCTGTCCGCCCAAGACGTGGTCGCCGACTTCAGCGACAACCTGGCCGAGGAGCTGAACTTCCGCCTCGAGGCCCAGTCGATGGACGCCTGGGTCTCGCACCTGCACGCGTCCCCGTTGGGCAAAAACATCCGAGTGCCGCAGGTGTATTGGGACTACACCACCGAGAAGGTGCTGACGATGGAGCGGGTGCAGGGCATCCGCATCGACGACGTGGCCGCCATCCGCAAGGCCGGCTTCGACGGCACCGAGCTGGTCAAGGCGCTGCTGTTCAGCCTCTTCGAGGGTGGCCTGCGGCACGGCCTGTTCCACGGCGACCTGCACGCCGGCAACCTGTATGTCGACGATCGGGGCCGCATCGTGTTCTTCGACTTCGGCATCATGGGCCGCATCGATCCGCGCACCCGCTGGCTGTTGCGCGAACTGGTGCACGCGCTGCTGGTGAAGAAGGACCACGCCGCGGCCGGCAAGATCGTCGTGCTGATGGGCGCCGTGGGCACCATGCGACCGGAGGCCGAGGCCGCCAAGGATCTGGAGAAGTTCGCCACCCCGCTGACCATGTCGACGCTGGGTGAGCTGTCCTACGCCGACATCGGCAAGCAGCTGTCCACTCTGGCCGACGCCTACGACGTCAAGCTGCCGCGCGAGCTGGTGCTGATCGGCAAGCAGTTCCTCTACGTGGAGCGCTACATGAAGCTGTTGGCGCCGAAGTGGCAGATGATGTCCGACCCGCAACTCACCGGCTACTTCGCCAACTTCATGGTCGAAGTTGCTCGCGAGCACAATAACTCGGAACTAGAGGTCTAACGCATGCAAATCCGCACCGGCACAGCACGTTCGGGCGATTTGGACATCTATTACGAGGACATGGGCGAGCCGACCGACCCGGCCGTCCTGCTGATCATGGGCCTGGGCTCGCAGCTGTTGTTGTGGCGCGACGGGTTCTGCGAAAAGCTCGTCGCACAGGGGCTGCGGGTGATCCGCTACGACAATCGCGACGTCGGCCTGTCCAGCAAGACCGAACGGCGCGGCCACGGCGGGGCGATGATCCCGGGCATGGTCAAGTTCTGGCTGGGCGTTCCCGGCCAGGCCGACTACCGGCTCGAGGACATGGCCGACGACGC
>DASXJI010000139.1:0-18317 GCA_036497495.1 Mycobacterium sp. | reverse complement strand
TGTGGCTACCCTGCCGCAGCCCGCGGGCCTGCTTAGTCGGACTCGGCGAGACGCTGCTTGAGCGCCTCGAACTCGTCCCTGACGCCGGTGGGCAGCTTGTCGCCGACGAACTCGAACCACTCTTCGATCAGCGGCAACTCTTGGCGCCACTCGGCGGCGTTGACCGCCAGCGCGCGGTCGACGTCGGAGGCGTCGACGTCCAGCCCGTCAAGGTCGAGGTCGTCGGCGGTGGGAACGACGCCGATCGGCGTCTCCCGGCCACCTGCCCGGTGCTCGATGCGGTCGACGATCCACTTGAGCACGCGGCTGTTCTCACCGAAGCCCGGCCAGAGGAACTTGCCGCCCTCGCCGCGCCGGAACCAGTTGACGAAGAACACCTTCGGCAGCTTGGACTCGTCAGAGTTCTTGCCGAGGTCGATCCAGTGCTGGAAGTAGTCGCCGACGTTGTAGCCGAGGAACGGCAGCATGGCCATCGGGTCGCGGCGCACGTCGCCGACCTTGCCCTCGGCCGCGGCGGTCTGCTCGCTGCCCATGGTGGCTCCCATGAACACGCCGTGCTGCCAGTCGCGGGCCTCGGTCACCAGTGGCACCGTGGTCTTGCGGCGGGCACCGAACAAAATGCCCGAGATCGGCACGCCCTGCGGGTCGTCCCACTCCGGCGCGAGGATCGGGCATTGCGACATCGGTGTGCAGTAACGCGAGTTCGGGTGCGCGGCTTTGGTTTCCGTCTCGCGGAGGTGCCAGTCGTTACCCTTCCAGTCGATCAGGTGATCCGGCTCGCCCTCCAGGCCTTCCCACCACACGTCACCGTCATCGGTGAGCGCGACGTTGGTGAAGACGGTGTTGCCGCCCTCGATCGTGCGCATCGCGTTCGGGTTGGACTTCCAGTTCGTGCCAGGTGCGACGCCGAAGAAACCGAACTCCGGGTTGACCGCGTACAGCCGGCCGTCCTTGCCGAACCGCATCCAGGCGATGTCGTCACCCAGGGTCTCGGCGCGCCAACCGGGGATGGTCGGCTGCAGCATCGCGAGGTTCGTCTTGCCACAGGCCGACGGGAAGGCCGCGGCGAAGTAGTACGCCTTGTTCTCCGGCGAGATCAGCTTGAGGATCAGCATGTGCTCGGCGAGCCAGCCCTCGTCGTGGGCCATCGCCGACGCGATCCGCAGTGAATAGCATTTCTTGCCCAGCAGCGCATTTCCGCCGTAGCCGGACCCGAAGCTCCAGATTTCCCGGGTCTCCGGAAAGTGCGTGATGTATTTAGTGTCATTGCACGGCCACGGCACGTCGGTTTGCCCGGGCTCCAGCGGAGCACCGAGCGAGTGCAATGCCTTCACGAAAAAGCCATCATCGCCAAGCTTTTCCAATGCGGCCTTGCCCATTCGGGTCATCACCTTCATCGAGGCGACGACGTACTCGGAGTCGGTGATCTCCACGCCGAGCTTCGGGTCGTCGGCACCGAGCGGGCCCATGCAGAACGGGACGACCCACATGGTGCGCCCGCGCATGCAGCCGCGGTACAGCTCGGTCATGGTGGCCCGCATCTCGGCCGGCGGCTTCCAGTTGTTGGTCGGGCCTGCGTCGACCTCGCGCTCCGAGCAGATGAAGGTCCGCGACTCGACGCGCGCCACATCGGACGGGTCCGACAGCGCCAGGTAGGAATTCTTGTGCTTCTTCTCGTTGAGCTTGGTGAAGGTGCCGGCCTCGACCAGCTGGTCGGCGAGCCGCTGCCACTCTTCGTCGGAGCCGTCCGCGAACACCACCCGGTCCGGTTGGGTCAGCTCGGCGACCTCCTCCACCCAGGACAGCAGCCCCTTGTGGTTCGTCGGGGCAGTGTCCAGACCAGGAACGGTCGCTGAAGTCATCAAAATCTCCTGCAGTCGCTTTGTGCGTGTTGCGCGGCTAGTTTGCGGCGGCCTCAACACAGGTTATCGCGAGGTGTATACCCATAAAAAGTCGAGGCTGTATCGGTTAACTCACAGGAACGATTCAGAACACGTTATCGGCGGTATTTGTCGGCGAACTTTCGTCAATTTCCTCGTCGTCGTCACCGGAAGGCACCGAAGTCTCGGACGGCGCGCCCGCGTCGTCGGAAGGGGTGTCGGCGACCTTTCCGGGCCCGGCGGCTTCGCCGAGTTCGGCCCGCACCGCCTCGAGCGCGGCCAGCAGGGTCGGCATCTCCCGCCCGCGCAGCGCGGCGGCCCGCGCCCCGACGACGGAGTGTTCGCGCAGCTCGGTGTCGATGACGCTGACCTGCTCGGCGACCCGTGCGCTCTCGCCCTCGTCCTGCTCGGCCAATGCGGCGGTCAACGTCGACTCCGCCGCTAGTACCCGGGTCGCCACCAGTTGCTCGACCGCGGACTGCAGTTGTGCGGTCGCCTCGCCGACCCAGCGGTCGAGCAGCGCGCGGTCGCGCAGCAGCCCGCGGGTGCCGACCACCCAGACCGTCAGCGCCAGTCCGACCGCCACGCACGCGACGGCTCCGGCTACCGTCAGCCCGGGCGTCAGATCGGCCAGCAACCGGCTCAACGTCAGCGCTACCCCCAACCCGAAGCCCGCGCCCACCAGCATCATCAGCCGGGTCTCCAGCTTCCGCGACTTCAGCTGCGGCGCCGGAACCTCGATCGTCGGGAGCGCAGCCGGTGCCGGCAGGTCAACCGTCAGGTCCAGCCCCTGCGCGACGTCGGCCAAATGTGTGGTCGTGCCATCGTCCACCTCGGTGATCACCTCGTTGAGGCGCGCACCCGCGTAGGACTCGAACTCTTGCAGCTTGGCCTTGGTCAGGCTCGCGGCGTCCTCCTGCAGCTCGGAGCGGACCGACGCGCAGCGGTTGCGGGCGAAGTACGACAGCTGAACCCGGGCCTGCTGGGTCTGGCTACGCAAAGCGATCGTGCGCTCGGACTTGGACAGTCGTCGCTGCCGCAGGACCGCGCTGCGCTGGTCGCGTAGCACGTCGACCCGCGCCCGCCGACCCACGCCATCGGCGTCGCGATCGTATCGCCCCGCGATGGTCTGCAATCGGGAGTTCCACGCCCGCAACCTGTTTCGCCGCGGAAGATCTTTGTCGGCGAGCTTATCGGATACCGCGGCGACGAGGTCATCGATCCGGGGATCACCGGATTCGGGCGCCGCGGCGACCCCGACCCAGGGCACGTCGCGGTAACGCGACGCGTACGACTCCAGCACTTCGCGGTCGGCGGCCAGGACTTCTTCCCAGTTGCGGTGCACGTCGACCTTGGACACCACGCCGATCACCGCGTCGGTTTCGGCCACCGACGCGTCCAGCAGCGCACAGTCGGATTCGGTCAACGTGGCGGCCGCCGAAACGACGAACACCACCACCGTTGGCGCTTGGCCGGCTTCCAGGTCCGCTGACTCGACGAACTTCCGCTTGGGCAGCCGCTCGCTGAGCGCGGCGACCACGCCGGTCACCCCGGCCAGCCAGGGTCCGGTGACCATTACCGCGTCCAGGCGCTCGATGTTCGGTGCCTCGAGTTGCGGGCCGATCGCCGCCACCATCGCGTCCACCTCGGCAACCGCGTCGTTGCCTGGCTTTTTGGTCACACCACCCCTCCGACCTTCGCCCACAGCCGCAGCGAACCCCTGACGATGTCCGCGCCGCAGGCGCGGTGGGTAGCCGCCACCGGCCCACGGCGGTAGCGCTGCCAATGCACCGCGCGGCGCAGATGCGCCGCAGCCGTGTCGCCTTGCTCGACGTCCATGCCGACCGCCTCGATGACGTCCACCGCCGCCATCATCCGAGCGACCACCGTGTCGTCGCGGGACAGGAACTCGCGGATTCGCCGGTCGGTGACGGCCAGCGTCTCCAGGTCGGCGACGGCGTCCAGCACCCGCTGGTACCGCACGGGTGCCCCGAGCGCCTCGATCTTGTCGACGACCTCGTCGATGCAGCTCAGGCCGCGGAGCAGGGCAACGACGTCGGCGCGGCTCGCCTCACGCCGGATCGCGGCGGTCGCCTGCGCGACACCGAACTCGTCGAGGGTGTCCATCAGCCGCCGGCGCGACTTCGCGTCGACGGGATGTCCGCCGGCCAGCGCTCGCAGCACCGACCACGGGGCGTCGTCCAGACCGTCGACCGCAAGGATCCCCACCACCGGTTCTATCGAGGTGCCGGCGTGGGCGGACAACTGCACGCATCGGGCCCTGGCCGAGGTGGTCGGCCCGTGCGGATGGCAGCCGGATTCGGTGGTCGCGATCAGGTCTGCCTTGTTCAGCACCGCGAGCAGCGGCCGCCTGGCCGCTCCGATCGCGGCGCGGTCCTCGGGTTTGACCGCGTCGGCGAGAACATAGAGGTCGACGTCGGCGGCCGAAGAGGTGGTCAGCGCGATCGTGCCGCGCAGGTTCCCGGCCTGGGCCAGAGCGCGCGCGACCGTGGAACGGCCGACACCGCGGCGTCCCGATACCGCCACCCGTAACGGGGTGGCGAGTCGCCCGGCGATCGCGGCGCAGCGCGGGTCGGAAACCACGGCCGCAAATCGCTCCAGCTCGTCGACGAAAATCGGATGCCCCTATCCGCCTCGTAGTTGCTGCTAACGCCCCATTGTGGCCGAGTAACCGCCGATCGTGGCGCACCACCACCGGTTTGTCGACGAATGGTGACATTTGCACGGCTGCGAAGCGAGTCACCTGATACCAGCTAAAGGCAACTGTTGGGTATCAATCTGCCCCGCGGGCGGCAACATGATGGGTTCATGGGTAACGATGAACGGATGCGCGCGCAACCCTGGGTGGACGCGGCCACGCCGCCGACACCTCCTTCCGACTTGCGTGCGGAACGTGGCGGCTACCGTCGGACGACTAGTTTCCGCACGCGGCGCTCGCAGTTGTCGGCCGCCCAACAGCGGATTTGGGAGCGGCTGTGGCCCGAGCTCGGCTACGTCGCCACATCTGGGCACGACCCCCAAGCGCCGGCCGAACCGCTGGACACCCACGCCTGGTTCGGCCGCGATGCTCCACTTGTCCTTGAAATCGGCTGTGGCACAGGCACTTCCACGCTCGCAATGGCAAAATCCGAGCCGGACGTCGACGTGATCGCCGTCGAGGTCTACCGGCGCGGGCTGGCCCAATTGCTCTCCGGCATCGACCGCGAAGGCGTCACCAATATCCGTCTGATCCGCGGGGATGCGGTCGACGTGCTGGACCAACTGATCGCTCCCGGCTCGCTGAGCGGGGTTCGGGTGTTCTTCCCGGACCCGTGGCCCAAGTCCCGTCACCACAAGCGGCGGCTGCTGCAGCCAGAAACGGTAGCCACGATCGCGGACCGGTTGCGGCCGGGCGGGGTACTGCACGCGGCCACCGACCATGCCGGCTACGCCGAACAGATCGCCGAGGTGGGCGACGCTGAACCCCGACTGACCAGGCTGGATGCCCACGCCGATACGGCGATCTCCGTCGTCCGTCCGGTGACGAAATACGAGGGCAAGGCGCACGTTGCCGGCAGCGCCGTCACGGAATTCCTCTGGGAAAGAACCCGCCTATGAGCCTCGCTGAAGAAAAAACCGGCGCCCGAATGGGGCTACCCGGCGACCCCGCGGCCGACGCAGCGCCGCCGGCTCGCCGGGTACTTCTGGTCTGGGATGCACCAAACCTGGACATGGGGCTGGGATCCATCCTCGGCAGGCGGCCCACCGCTACGGAACGGCCCCGCTTCGACGCGCTCGGCCGCTGGTTACTGGCCCGCACCGCCGAAGTGGCGATCAACCGAAACGACGTGTCGGCCGAACCCGAGGCCACCGTGTTCACCAACATCGCCGGCGGCAGCGCCGACGTGGTGCGGCCGTGGGTCGATGCACTGCGCAACGTCGGATTCGCTGTCTTCGCCAAGCCCAAGCTCGACGAAGACAGCGACGTCGACAGCGACATGCTCGCGCACATCGCGCAGCGCTCGCAGGAGGGTTTGGCGGCGCTGATGGTGGCGTCCGCGGATGGGCAGGCGTTCCGGCTGCCGCTCGAGGAGATCTCGCGTAGCGGGGTACCTGTCCAGGTGCTTGGATTTCGCGAACATGCCAGTTGGGCGCTAGCGTCGGATACCTTGGAGTTTGTCGACCTAGAGGACATCACCGGTGTGTTCCGGGAGCCACTGCCGCGGATCGGCCTCGATTCGCTGCCTGAGAAGGGGGCGTGGCTGCAACCGTTCCGGCCGCTGTCCTCGTTGCTGACCTCGCGTGTCTGACAACTCAAAACTAATGCGCGGGTCGCCGCAGATCCAGTAAGGAGCTTACGTGTTCGCCTGGTGGGGTCGAACTGTATATCGCTACCGGTTCATCGTGATCGGCGTAATGGTGGCGCTGAGCCTGCTCGGCGGCCTCTTCGGGATAAGCCTCGGCAAGCACGTGACGCAGAGCGGCTTTTACGACGACGGCAGCCAGTCGGTCAAGGCATCGGTACTCGCCGACAACACCTACGGACGCGACCGAACCAGCCACATCGTGGCGACCTTCACCGCACCCAAGTCCCTCAACGACGCGGCGTGGCAGAAAAAGATCGTCGACGAACTCAACGCCTTCAAGAAAAACCATCCGGACCAGGTCGTCGGTTGGGCCGGTTGGCTGGCCGCGCCGACCAGCACCGACCCCGTCATCAAGGGGATGGCCAGCGAGGACGGCAAGCACACCTTCGTCAGCATCCCGCTCAAGGGCAACGACGACGACACGATTCTGACCAACTACAAGGACATCGAGCCGGATCTGCAGAAGCTGAACGGCGGCAACGTCCAACTCGCCGGGCTGGAGCCGATCGCCAACGCACTGACCGGCACCATTGCGACTGACCAGAAGCGCATGGAAGTGCTGGCGCTGCCGCTGGTGGCGGTGGTGCTCTTCCTGGTATTCGGCGGTGTGATCGCGGCCGCCCTGCCGGTCATGGTCGGTGGACTGAGCATCGCCGGCTCGCTGGGCATCCTGAGACTCATCACGATGTTCGGGCCCCTGAGTTTCTTCGCTCAGCCAGTCGTGTCCATGATGGGTTTCGGTATCGCGATCGATTACGGGCTGTTCGTGGTCAGCCGTTTCCGTGAGGAGATCGCCGAGGGATACGACACCGAGGCAGCGGTCCGCCGCACGGTGATGACGGCCGGTCGCACGGTGGTGTTCTCGGCGGTCCTGATAGCCGTGTCGGCGTCTAGCCTCTTTTTGTTGCCGCAGGGCTTCGTGAAGTCGCTGACCTACGCGGTGATCATCTCGGTGACGCTGGCCGCGGTGTTGTCGATCACGCTGCTGCCGGCCTGCTTGGCGATCCTCGGCAAGCACGTCGACGCCCTCGGCGTACGCACCCTGTTCCGCATTCCTTTTCTGGCCAACTGGATGCCGTCCCGCGTATACCTGAACTGGCTGGCCGATCGGCTGCAGAAGACCAAGACCCGCGAAGAGGTGGAAGCCGGGTTCTGGGGCAAGCTGGTCAACATCGTCATGCGGCGGCCGCTGGTCTTCGCCATCCCCATCATTATCGGGATGATCGCGCTGGTCATCCCGCTGCACAACCTCTCCTTCGGCGGGATGAGCGAAAAGTACCTGCCGCCGAACAACTCGGTACGCCTGGCGCAGGAGAACTTCGACAAACTGTTCCCCGGCTATCGCACGAACCAGCTGACGCTGGTGATCGAGAGCAACAACCACAGCAAGGTCACCGACCAGCAGGTCGCCGAGATCCGCAACGACGCCGCGTCGATCAGCGGATTCACCGACACCACCTGGCAAGAGCGGGCCTGCCCGACCATCGAGGGCAACCCGTGCGTCTCGGGTCCGAATGGAAGCCACCCCAAGAACGACTCGGTTCGGGTGATCCAAAACGGTCTGTCGAACGCCAGCGACGCGGCCAAGAAGCTTGCTGAGCTGCGATCGATCACGCCACCAAGAGGCCTGACCGTCTTGGTCGGCGGCGTTCCGGCGCTTGAGCAAGACAGCATCCACAGCTTGTTCGACAAGGCTCCGCTGATGCTGGTGGTGCTGCTCAGCACGACGATGCTGTTGATGTTCCTGGCATTCGGTTCGGTGGTGCTACCGATCAAGGCCGCTGTGATGAGCGCGCTGACCCTGGGCTCGACGCTGGGCATCCTGACCTGGATCTTTGTCGACGGACATTTCTCCAGTTGGCTGAATTTCACGCCGACACCGCTGATGGTCGTCCTGATCGCGTTGGTGGTCGCGGTCGGTTTCGGTCTGGCCACCGACTACGAGGTGTTCCTGGTATCGCGGATGGTGGAGGCCAGGGCGCGCGGCATGTCGACAGCCGAGGCCATCCGGATCGGTACGGCGACGACGGGCCGTCTGATCACCGCGGCGGCGTTGGTGTTGGCCGTGGTCGCCGGCTCGTTCGTCTTCTCCGACCTGGTGATGATGAAGTATTTGGCTTTCGGGCTGATGGCCGCACTTCTGTTGGACGCCACCGTTGTCCGGATGTTCCTGGTGCCCGCGGTGATGAAGCTGCTCGGCGACGACTGCTGGTGGGCGCCGATGTGGATGCGGCGCCTGCAAAACCGGTTGGGGCTCGGCGAGATCCACCTGCCCGACGAACGCAAGCTGCCGTCGCCGCGGCCACGGTCGGCTCGGCCGGCAACCACCCGCCCACCGGTCACGTCGACACCGCGTCCACCGCACGACCCCACGCATCCCAGCGCCGACGGTGCGCCTCGGCCGACCCGACCGGCTGCGCCTTCGCCCCGGCCGGACCTCCGGGCACCGGCTCCGGCTCCGGAACCACCATCGGCCGCCGGCACCACGAGAATGCCGGCTCCAGGGCGGCCCGAGCCGAAAGAGGCTCCGACGACTCGCTTCTCGGCTCAGCCGAACCCGTCGACCGGACGTCCGCCGGCTCCGCCGCAGGGTCCTCCGACACCCGCCCGCGGGGAAGACCGCGAGATCGAGTCCTGGCTCAGTGACCTGCGCGGCGGGAAGACCGACCCGCGTGGCGCCGGCCCCACGCCGCCGCAGCCGTCCGCTGACGAGACCCGGGCGCTGCAGATTCCGCGCGACCAATCGTCGGGCCAGCCGCCCGCCGACCCCGGAGACGCCACCACCGCGATCCCGACCCCACCGCGGGAGAACAAGGACCCCGAGGTCGCCACCGAGAAGATGAATGCTCGCGGCGACAAGCCCGACCGGCCCCGTCCGCGCCGCGGCGGTGGACTCAGCGCCGCGGATCTGCTGCGCCGCGAAGGTCGCATGTAGCCGCGAATCCGGTTGGTGGCTATCTGCTTTTGGGTTCCAGCTCGTCCGGCTCGGCTTGGAGCATGGAGGGGTCTTCGTCGTCGGTGTCCTCGGTCGCCGCGACCGGATCCTTGGCCAGCAACACCTGGAACGCGTTATTGAAGAAGGCGACGGTCGGGACGGCCAACAGCGCCCCGACGACGCCGGCGAGCACGCCGCCGGTCGAGATCGCCACCACCACCGCGAGCGGATGAATCGACACCGCGCGGCCCATCACCAGCGGCTGCAGGATGTGGGCTTCGAGCTGGTTCACCGCGACAAGCAGGCCCAGCGTGATGAGCGCGTAGACAAATCCCTTTGCGAGCAGCGCCACTATCACCGCCAGGAAGCCGCTGAGGACGGCGCCGACCAGCGGGATGAACGCGCCGAGGAACACCAGTGAGGCCAGTGGCAGCGCCAGCGGCACGCTCATGATGACCAAGCCGGTGCCGATGCCGATCGCGTCGACCAGCGCCACCAGGAAGGTGGCCCGCACGTAGCCGGTCAGCGCGTGGAATCCGGCGACGCCCGCGGCGCGTACCCGTTCCCGGTGGTCGGAGGGGAAAATCTTGGTCACGTAGTGCCAGATGTTGCGACCGCCGTAGAGGAAGAAGATCAGCGTGAACAACATCAGCAGTGCGGCCGTGACGATTTCGGTGATGGTGGCCGCGGTCGACAGGGCGCCGCTGGTCAACTTCTCCTGATTGTTCTGCAGCGCCTGGATCGCGGCGTTGCCGGCATGGTCGATCTGCTGGCGGCTCAGATGCAGCGGTCCCTCGATCAACCACTTCTTTGTGGTGTCGATGCTTCGGGTCACCTGGTTGACCAAATCTGGTACACCGACGATGAATTGGCTGACGACGAACGTCATGATGCCGCCCAGAATCGCGAAGCCGGCCAGTAGCACCAGCGCGACCGCGCCGCCGCGGGGCGCGCCGCGGCGGTCCAGCCAGTCGACGATCGGAACCAGCAACGCACTCAACATCAAGGCGAGCAGGAGTGGGACAACAATGATTTCCAGCCGCTTGATGGCCCACAGCAGCGTGATCAGCGCGACCAGGACCACCAGCAACCGCCAGGCCCATGCTGCGGTCTTGCGCACGATCGGTTCTACCGAGTCGGCGTAGTCGGCGGTGGCCCTCGACGGCATAGGCCTACCCTAACCGTCGGCGCGCAGGTCACATGCGGGTAAAACACTGCGGACACCTGCGCCGCGCAGCGAACCGGGCGCGACCTGCGCGGCTACGCTGAACATGTGTCGCACGGCGCAGCGGCCAACAACGTCAACGGACAGCTCGAAGAGCCTGCCCGCAGCAAGTATTGGTGGCTACGGTGGTTCGCCGTGGCCGCCGTCGCGATCGTGCTGACGGTCGAAGTGACGCTGGTGTGGGACCAGTTGGCCAAGGCCGCCCGCAGCCTCTACTCGGCTAACTGGTGGTGGCTGCTGGCGGCCGCACTGGCGGCCGTTCTGCTGATGCACAGCTTCGCTGAGGTTCAGCGGACCCTGCTGGTGGCGGCTGGGGTGCGGGTCAACAAGTTACGGTCCGAAGCCGCTTACTACGCGGCCAACTCGCTGAGCACCACGCTGCCCGGCGGCCCGGTACTCGCTGCGACGTTTCTGCTTCGGCAGCAACGGATTTGGGGCGCGTCGACGTTGGTCGCGTCCTGGCAGCTGGTGATGTCGGGCGTGCTACAGGCGGTGGGGTTGGCGCTACTGGGGCTCGGCGGCGCGTTCTTCCTCGGCGCCAGGAACAACCCGTTCTCGCTGCTGTTCACCCTGGGTGGCTTCGTCGCGCTGCTGCTGCTGGCCCAGGCGGTGGCGTCACGACCGGAACTGATCGAAGGGATCGGTTGCCGAGTGCTGGCGCGGTTCAACACGTTGCGCGGCAGGCCGGCCGACGTCGGGCTGGCCAAGTGGCGGGAGATGCTCTGCCAGCTGGAGTCGGTCAGCCTGAGCCGGCGCGACCTGACAACGGCCTTCAGTTGGTCGCTAGTCAACCGGTTCGCCGACGTCGCGTGCCTGGGTTTCGCGGCGTACGCCGCGGGGGCGCATCCCTCGGTGGGCGGTCTGACCGTCGCCTGCGCGGCCGCCCGCGCGGTCGGGACGATCCCACTTATGCCCGGCGGGCTGCTGATGGTGGAGGCGGTGCTGGTGCCGGGCCTGGTGTCCAGCGGCATGTCGCTGCCGGTCGCGATCTCGACGATGCTGATCTACCGGCTGATCAGCTGGTTACTGCTCGCGGCGGTCGGCTGGGTGGTGTTCTTCTTCATGTTCCGCACCGAGAACGCGCTCGACCCCGACGACGAATCAGAGACAACGCCGTGTCACGAGGTCATCGAAGCGCCCGACGCCCTGCAAGGCCCGCTACCGCCGGCCGACGACGAACGACTTACTTGAACGGCGCCCTATTTGAAAGCGCTCAGTCCGGGCATGGCTGCGGCAGCGCCGGGCACGGCGGCCGCGCCGCCCGGCACCGCATTCTGAGCGCCCGAGATGGCCTGCGCCGCACCGGGCAACCCGCCCGGAACCGCACCCTGCGCCGACTGCATGAAGCCGAGTACCTGGGGCAGGCTGATCGGCATCTTGCACCGGCTCGACAGCCCCGCGAGCGGCGACGCGATGGTCTGCAGATCGGTGGCCGCCGTGGGGTTGGCGTCCAAGTAGCCCTTCAGCGAGGTGACCGACTGTGGACCCGCCGGCTCCTGCATGACCGAGGTCATCGCCTGGTTGGTCTCCGGATGCCCGTCAAGGTAGTCGCCCGCGGACCGCGCAACGTTGCTGATCGTCCTGGCCATCTCACTGGCAGCACACGGGTCTGAGGCTCCGACGGCCGCGGGCGCGGACAGCAACACCACTGCCGTGACGCCGCTCAGGCCGGTCGCAGTCAGTACGCCGAACAGTCGACGGCGCCGCGTCGCGGTGTTCGCAGTCGGGGACGTCATAAAGGCTCCTCGTGGCTTGCGAGGACAGATTCGCCTCGCAGACAGCGTGCGGCGCAATGCCGACACTCGCTGGCCATCCTGCCATTCAGTCCGTCGCCGTCGCCAACTCAGGGAGCGGGAATCTCGTCACACCTGTGTACAACTCGACATCGTTGCGGGGTTGTTGCAGCTCAGCGAGCCGTAAGCGGCATCGGCACATAGCTCGCTGCGGTAGGCTCGCGGACACGCAACGCTAATGCCGGGGAGACCGAAATCCAGCACTTCATGATGCGCTTGAGCAGCAACCTGCGCAGGTTTCGCTGGCTGGTCTTCACAGGCTGGTTGCTCGCGCTGTTACCCGCGATCTACCTGGTGGTGACCCAGTCGGGTCACCTCACCGGTGGCGGTTTCGACGTGCCCGGCTCCCAGTCGCTACGGGTCCACGACCAACTCGAGGCGCACTACCCCGACCAGGGCACCTCGCCGTTGGCGCTAGTGGCGGCGCCGCGCGCGGACGCCAGCTACGAAGACATGAATGCCGCGGCCGCGTTTCTACAGCAGGTCGCCAAGCAGATGCCCGATGTGGCGGTGGTGCCCAATCCGGCGCAGCCTTCGCCGCAGCCCGACCGGCCGTACGTGGCGTCGCTGCGGCTCGATTCCACCAACAACGCCAGCGCCAGCGACGCCGCCAAGAAGCTGCGGGTCAAGATCGGCGTCCAGGGCGAACGGCCAGGGCAGATGGCCGATGGCCGGGTGCGGCTGTACGTCATCGGCCAGGGTGCACTCAGCACGGCCGCGGCGGCCAATACCAAACACGACATCGCCAAAGCCGAGCAGTGGAACTTTCCGATCATCTTGATCGTGTTGCTGGCGGTGTTCGGCTCGCTGGCCGCCGCCGCGATTCCGCTGGCGCTGGCTATCTGCACCGTCGCGATCACGATGGGCCTGGTCTACCTGCTGTCGGCCTACACCACGATGTCGGTTTTCGTCACCTCGACGGTGTCGATGTTCGGTATCGCGCTGGCGGTCGACTATTCGCTGTTCATCCTGATGCGTTTCCGCGAGGAGCTGCGTGCCGGACGCCAACCTCAGGAGGCGGTCGACGCGGCGATGGCGACGTCGGGCCTGGCCGTCGCGCTGTCCGGGATGACCGTCGTCGCGTCGTTGACCGGCATCTACCTGATCGACACCCCGGCACTGGCGTCCATGGCCACCGGCGCGATTCTCGCGGTGACCGTGGCGATGCTGACGGCGACGACGATGACGCCGGCGGTGTTGGCGACGTTCGGCCGGTCGGCCGCCAAGCGCTCGGCGGCGTTGCACTTGTCGCGGCGCCCCGAGACCACGCAGTCACGGTTCTGGACGCACTGGATCGGCGGCGTGATGCGCCGGCCCTGGGCGTCGGCGCTGACCGCGTCAGCGGTACTGCTCGCGATGGCGGTGCCGGCGCTGTCAATGGTGTTGGGCAACAGCCTGCTTCGCCAATTCAACTCCTCACACGAGATCCGGGCGGGGGTATCGGCGGCGTCCGAGGCGCTGGGTCCCGGCGCGCTCGGCCCGGTGCAGGTGCTGGTGACCTTCCCCGACGGCGACGCATCCTCGGCCGTGCACGCCCAGACGATCGCCGATATCAGCAAGCGGATAAGCCAGTCCCCCAACATCGCCTCGGTGGCCCCAGCGGTGTTCGCCGACAACAACAGCAGCGCCATGCTGTCGGCGATGCTGTCGGTGGACCCCGAGGATCTCGGCGCGCGCAACACCATCACCTGGCTGCGCAGCCACCTTCCCGAAGCGGCCAGCGGTTCGGAGCAGGTGAGCGTCGGTGGACCGACCGCGCTGATCAAAGACTTCGACGATCAGGTGTCCCGCACCCAGTGGCTGGTGTTGGTCTTCGTCGCGCTGATCGCCTTCGTGATGCTGCTGCTGTCCATTCAGTCGGTGTTCCTGGCGCTCAAGGGCGTGGTGATGACGATGCTGTCGGTGGCTGCGGCCTACGGCAGCTTGGTGATGGTCTTCCAGTGGGGGTGGCTGGAAAAACTCGGCTTTGCGCCTATCACCTCCATCGACAGCACGGTTCCGCCGCTGGTGCTGGCCATGACCTTCGGCTTGTCGATGGACTACGAGATCTTCCTGCTGACCCGCATCCGGGAACGCTTCTTGCAGTCGGGCAATACCCACGACGCGGTGTCCTACGGCGTGAGCACCAGCGCGCGCACCATCACCAGCGCCGCGCTGATCATGATCGCGGTGTTCATCGGCTTCGCGTTCGCCGGTATGCCACTGGTGGCCGAGATCGGGGTGGCGTGCGCGGTCGCGATCGCCGTGGACGCCACGGTGGTGCGCCTGGTGATGGTGCCCGCCCTGATGGCGATGTTCGCCGAGTGGAACTGGTGGCTGCCCGCCTGGCTGGAGCGCATCCTACCGTCGGTCGACTTCGAAAAGCCTTTGCCCGCAGTCGATCTTGGCGACATCGTGATGATCCCCGACGACATCTCGGCACCCGCGGTGCCGAGCGCCGACCTGCGGATTGTGCTGAAGTCCGCGGCGCGGCTGAAGAACCTGGTGCCCGACGCGATCACCGTCGCCGATCCGCTGGCCTTCATTGGATGCGGACGTAGCAGCGACGTCGAGGCACGCGTCAAGGACGGTGACTACGTCGCCAGCTCCGCGACCCGCCAGTTGGCGGTGATCGGTACGCCGCCGGGAGCCAACGGTCAGTCGGTGGCCAAAAAGTTCGTCGGCGGGCTGGCGCATCGCAACGGCACCGGCCGGGCCGCGCCGCGTACCGTGCGGCCGGTTCACCCGGTCACCCTGTGGCGTGGCCGGCTCTCGGTTGCCCTCGATGCGTTGCAAGCCGACACCGAGCCCGATCAGCCGCACTTCGAGCGAAGCAGCCCGTTGGAAACCACCCACGTGCAGCTGCCCACCGGAGACCGGCTGCAGGTCCCGACCGGCGCCGAGACGCTGCGGCTCAAGGGTTACCTGATCATGAGCCGCAACAGCAGTCGGGATTACGCCGAATTTGCTGAGCTGGTCGACACGATGGACGCCGAGACCGCCGCAGTCGTGCTGGCCGGTATGGACAGGTATTACTCTGGTCAATCACCCCGGCGACAATGGATCGCCAGCCAGTTGGTCCGTCGCCTTGCCGACCCGCATCCGTCGGATCTTGATAACGACGGTTGGCCGGAGTCCGATACGAAGGCAGACTGGGAAGGCGTCAAACAGCGCTGCCTCTCGGTAGCGGTGGCGATGCTGGAGGAGGCGAGGTGACGTTGGCAGCGGATCGACGCCATGGACAGGCGCCGCACCGTCCTCCTCCGCGTCCTCGTAACGGCGATCGCCCGGTCGAGTTCTGGCCGACCTCGGCAATCCGCTCAGCGCTCGAAGGCGGCGACATCGCCACCTGGAAGCAGATCGCGGTCGCGATCAAACGCGACCCGTTTGGGCGCACCGCCCGACAGGTCGAAGAAGTGCTGGAGACGTCACGGCCGTACGGCATCTCCAAGGCTCTCGCGGAAGTGCTGGACCGCGCCCGCGCACACTTGGAAGCCAACGAGCGCAACGAGGTGGCCCGCCACGTCGGTGTCCTGATCGAGCGGTCGGGGCTGAAGTTGCCCGAGTTCGCGTCCCGGATCGGCGTGCCCGAGGACGAGTTGAGCGCCTACCTCGATGCCACGACCAGCCCGTCGGCGTCGTTGATGATCCGGATGCGCCGGCTGTCCGACCGCTTCGCCAAGGCCCGGTCGCACGAGCCGCAACCGGAGCAGCCGTCCCAGCGCGCCCGCCCGCGGCCGCCGCGCGGCTACTGATGATCGGCCGCCCCGACGATCTGACTCTGCGGCGGATTCTGGCTGAGACCCGCTCCATAGCGGTGGTCGGTGCATCGGACAAACCGACCCGGCCCAGCAACGAAATCTACTCGTATCTGCTGTCGACCGGCCAGTTCCAGGTCTATCCGGTGAACCCGACGATCACCGAAATCGATGGCGCCCACGTGTATTCGCGTCTCGCCGACTTGCCGGTGGTGCCCGATATGGTCGACGTGTTCCGGCGATTCGACGATTTGCCATCGGTACTGGCCGAGGCACTCTCCCTTGAGCAGCGGCCGAAAACCCTGTGGCTGCAGGAGGGTCTGTGGCATGGGGAAGTCGGGCGTGACGCCGACGCGGCCGGCATGCAGGTCGTGATGGACCGTTGCCTGATGGTCGAGCACGCCCGACTGCGCTGAGGCTTATCAGCGAGGGTTGAGCGGCGATACGCCGAGCACCAGCCAGCGGCCCTGCTGCTTGGTCAACGTCACGCGCAGCGCCAGCACCGCGTTGTCGGCCGGTTGGCCCGGCTCATTCTGGGTGGCCCGCGTGATCACCGCCACGCTGGCGGCATTGG
Source organism: Mycobacterium sp. (assembly GCA_036497495.1). Classification (GTDB taxonomy): domain Bacteria; phylum Actinomycetota; class Actinomycetes; order Mycobacteriales; family Mycobacteriaceae; genus Mycobacterium. The sequence continues at coordinate 1,806 of DASXJI010000139.1, read as the reverse complement.
GTCCGATTGCCTCGAGGCCGGCCTCCATCGTCGACGCGGTCGCCGTGACGTTGCGGTGTGCGAGATCCGCTGTGGCCTTACCGAATTGGTCCCTGAATGCGTTGCCCTGCTCGGGGACCATCATGGCCGCCGCCCGGTCGATGGCGGCCATCGGCTCTTGTGGCGAGAACGTCGCCGTCGCCTCGGCCATGCTGGTGGCGATGCGGACGACTTCGGCCGTGTCGACCTTCAGGTCGTGGTCTGGCATCGCCCAGTGCCGGTAGCCGGTGAGCACGGCCGCGACCACCGCCGCCGTGCAGAGCGCGACAACGGCGAGCCGCAACGCGGGTGCGTCGTCGTCGGTGCCCGCTGTCACTGAATCACGGCGCAGCAGAAAGACATTCACTGCAACGCCTTCGACGATCAGCAGCACCAGCACCGAACACAACGACACCCACCACGCCGGCCACGCCAGCACCACGCCGACCGCCAGCAGTGCAGCGATCGCAGCCAGCGGTGCCGCGACGTCGAAAGCCAGTACCCGCCAGGCGTTCCTCATCGGATCGACTCCAGCCGCGAGATCATCAGCTTGCCGTCCACGTCGGAGATCGCCAGCCGCAAGTTCCAGTGCACGGTTTGCGGCTTGCCACCGGCGTTTTCGCTGACCGAGGTGGCCACCACCATGACCGTGTCGGTGCGACGGGCGATCGAGGCCGGCAATTGCTCAGCCGGTGCGGGGCGGCCGGGCTGCGCGTCCACGTCGTGGTGCACGGACTCGAACGCCACCGCGTCGACCTCGCCGCGGCTGCGCGACTGCAACCGCTCCACCACCTGCTGGTAGGGCTGAATCGACGAGTCGAAGTCGGCGTTGAGTTGCCCGACGGTCCCGTCGTGCAACCGCTGCAGGCTCTCCTTGATGTTGTCGGTGTTCATGTTGATCAGCAGGCCCGTCCAGTCGGCCGCGGCCTGCAACGCCCGGCTCTGGTAGCTGCGCTCCTGGACGTCGCTGCGATGGGAGTTCCAGATCACCACGCCCAGCGCGACGGCGGCCACGCACAGCGCTCCCAGCGCCGCCGAGGCCACGCCGTACGGCGAAAAGACCCGGCCGTCGGACTCCTCGGGTGTCACCTCATCAGCGTGGTCGTCGGTCGGCTCGGCCTGCTCCTCGTCGGGCATGGCCGTGAGCCTAGCCGGGCGACGATGCAGAGCCCGAAGGGCGATGAGGTGGGGGTACCTCCCAGCCGTGCAGCGGCGAGGGGGCGAGGCGGCAACCAGACCTAGCCGGGCGACGATGCGGTGGAAGTGCCTCCAGCCGCGCAGCGGCGAGCGGGACCCGCAGGGCGACGGGGGCGAGGACGGCCGTTCAGACCCAGCCTGAGGGTTAAGTAACAATGGTGGCGTGACGGTAGAAGCTATCCGCTCGGGCATCGACCTGAGCTATGTCGACGCTGGTGCCCGCCCTCAAGATGACCTGTTCGGTCACGTCAACGGCCGCTGGCTGGCGGACCATCGGATGCCCGCCGACCGCGCCACCGACGGCGCCTTTCGGCTGCTCGCCGACCGCGCCGAGGAGCAGGTGCGCGACATCATCACCGAGGCCGCCGCGGCGAACGCCGCCGAAGGCACCGATCCGCAGCGCATCGGCGACCTGTATGCCAGCTTCATGGACACCGAGACCATCGCGAGCCTGGGCGTCCGCCCGCTGCTCGATGAGCTCGCCGGCGTCGACGCCGCGCTGACGCCCGCCCAGCTGGCGGCCGAGCTCGGCGAGCTGCAGCGCACCGGCATCGGTGGTGGCACCGGCGTCTACGTCGACACCGACGCGAA
>DASXJI010000138.1:0-3261 GCA_036497495.1 Mycobacterium sp. | reverse complement strand
CGTGGTGGATTCGCCGGACTCTTGTTGGGTTCCGTGAGTTCGGCCGTTGCGCAATCGACGCGGATCGCAGTGATTGTGGCTCGGCAGTCTTGAACCCCGACAGCGGATTCGACTGCTGACGTCCCTTCAATCCGGGCCTTTAGGCCCTCGTCGCTGTGCTCTGGAAACGGCATCGTGGGGACCAATGGAAACTTTGTGAGAGGCGTTGATATCCCAATGAGCGCACACTTCCCCGACGTTGAAACCATTAGGTCAGCCCTCATGCTCGCTGGCCGGGCCCCGTCGGTGCACAATACCCAGCCATGGATGTGGCGGGTAGGTACGCATAGCGTGCACCTTTACGCCAATCGGGACCTGAACCTGCCCCATACCGACCCCGACGCAAGGGACTTGATGCTCAGTTGCGGTGCGGCGCTGAATCATTGCGTGCTCGCGTTTGCGGCGTTGGGGTGGCAATGCAAGATTCAGCGCCTTCCGAATCCGGCTGAACCCGACCATCTGGCCGCTATCGAACTTCATCGTAGTCCGGCCTCTGGGGCCGATGTCGCCCTGGCAGCGGCGATCCCTCGACGCCGCACCGACAGGCGCAACTACGGCTGGTGGTCGGTGCCGCAAGGAGACATAGCCCTAATGGGCGCTCGGGCAGCGCGCGCCGGCGTGACGCTGCGGCGAGTGGACGCCCTTGGCAATCTCAAGCGCATCGTCGCTGACGCGGCCCGGCAGCACCGCGCCGACTACGACTATCTAGCAGAGCTGGCCGCCTGGAGCGGACGCTACGTCTCGACGGCCGGTGTTCCGGCCCGAAACGCACCGCAGCCGGATGCAACGGCCGCGATACCTACGCGGACATTCGCCGGTGGGGTACTGGTTCAATCGCCTGACGCGGATCCGAGTGACGACAATGCCGTCGTAATTGCTTTGGGCACAGCCGAAGACGACACGATGGCGCGTCTCCGTGCCGGCGAAGCCACGAGTCTAGTGCTGTTGACTGCAACCGCGCTGGGACTGGCGACTTGCCCGATTACCGAGCCGCTGGAGGTCGCCGAGACGCGTGCGGCGGTGCAGGCGGACGTCTTCGGAGAAGAGGCTTATCCACAGATGTTGCTGCGAATCGGATGGGCACCGGTGAACGCTGATCCGTTGCCGTCCACGCCTCGCCGCAACTTGTCGGAAGTGGTTACACGCCTGGATGGTTCACCGTTGGGCTGACGGCTGCGGCCTACTCGGTGACGACGGCGTCGAGGTCAATGTCGACGTGTGAGACAGAGCGGTCGACGTGCCGGGTGCACGGCCAACCGGAGTCGTTCAGGACCCGATGCATAGGGTGGTTTTCAGCCAGCACCTCGGCGACGAGATGATGCACACCACTATCCTTTGCGATCTTGCCGAGCCGGCGAAGCAACGCCGTACCCACCCCACGCAGGTGCTCGCTGTGAGCCACTACAACCGCGACCTCTGCGCGGCCAGGTGTGGCGATCTCAATATAGAAGCTGGCGACGCCGAGCAACTTGCCGGATCCGAATGCGCCAAGGGCGTATTGGCTGTCCGACGGTTCTGTCAGTAATAGTGCGGATATCCGGAGGTGCGCGGGATGGGCGGTGAAGAAGCGGTAGTAACACTCCTCATCGCTGAGCGATTCGTACAACCGGACGACGTCGGCGGCGTCGGCAAGGGCCAACTTGCGGAGCGAAATCACCTCACCGTCCACTAGCTTGGCAGATGCGACATGCTCAAGACGTTGGGTGCTCACGGTTCGATCCCTCGCTGCCGAGCGGCTCAACGCACGACGAGGACCGAGCACTCACCGTGGCCGGTGAGTGGGTGGGCGTGCGGTCCAATGATCTGCGCGACCTGGGCTGCGTCGGCCTTGCCGATCACTGCCAATTTCACCGATTCGTCTTTGTTCTCGCTCAGGAATTGAGCGATCCCGGTACGGGACGCTACGGGATATACGTGCACATCGGGGAAGTGCTGTTTCCAAACTGCGATCCGGTACTTCAGGTCTTCGTACGCGGTTGTGTCGACGTCGTGTTGCCACACGCCGACCGCCAGAAGTGGAGCATTGCGCAGTAGGGCTTCTTTCATCGCGTATTGGATGACACAGTCGTAGTCGGCCTGATTCTCCACAGTCGCAACGATCCAGTCGGTGCGGTCGCGCGTAGGGTGATGGGGCTCACGGATGATCGCGACAGGACAGTCTGATTCTTTGGCGAGCGTAGCTGCCGTCGATCCGAGCAGCTTACCGACGATCGCGCCGATGCCCACCGACCCGAGGCAGATCATCGCCGCATACCGCGATTCGTCGATCAGCGCGGTATGCACTGTGCCCCAAAGGAGTTCCGTCTCGATCTTGACCTGCTTACCCGTCGCCTCGACCGCCGCGGTGGCTGCCTGCAGAGAAGTCTCGGCGTACTGGACGTCGAGCCGGAATTCGTCGTCCGAGATGGCGTGCCGTTCTTCGATGTGAGTGACGTGAACGATCCGCAGCGCGACGTCGCGACTGACAGCTTCATCGATCGCCCAGATGGCCGCCTCGATCGCGGCATCAGAGCCGTCGACACCGACGACCACTGGCGCAGATGCATCCCACATGTCAAACCCCAATTCTCGGTCAGCCGGCCGCTGGTGCGGTGTTAGTGGCCGGCCATATCTGGACGCTATCGGCCGCAGGAATGACGCGATGGGGTCATTGGTCCCCGGTCTGTCGCCGATGGTCACGACGCAATGGCGTGCGCCCTGCAATGACCTCTGGCTACCGGCACGGCTCGGTCAGCTCGGCGGTGGCAGAGTCGGCGCGTATTCCGGTGATCGTCGTTCGACCATCCTGAACACCAGGCCGACTACTCCTCCGAGCGGCGGTGATCTCGATCCAGCTTGGACACGAACACCGCCGCCTGAGTGCGGCGCTCCATACCGAGCTTGGCCAACAACCGGGACACATAGTTCTTGACTGTCTTCTCCGCAAGAAACATCCTGGCAGCGATCTGCTTGTTCGTCAGGCCCTCGCCAAGCAGATCCAGCAAGACCCGTTCCTGGTCGCTCAGACCGGACAACGGATCGGAGTGCTCGGCGGCTCCGCGGAGCTTAGCCATCAACGCCGCCGCCGCTCGATTGTCGAGTAGGGAGCGGCCGGCGCCGACATCCTTGATCGCCTGGGCGAGTTCCATGCCTTTGATGTCCTTGACGACGTATCCGCTGGCACCGGCGAGGATGGCGTCGAGCATTGCCTCGTCGGAAGTGAACGAGGTGAGCATCAGGCAA
>DASXJI010000137.1:0-3467 GCA_036497495.1 Mycobacterium sp. | reverse complement strand
GGCGGCGGGCAGCGCAGGGCGTCCATCGCCTGCTCGAGCTGCGAGTCGAGGTCCCATGCGTTGGCGTGGTCGAGGTCCTCCTGCAGCCGGCCCATCTCTTCCATCAGCTCATCGGAATAGTCGGTGGCCATCAGTTCGGCGACTTCGTTGAAGCGGTCGAGCTTGACCTTGATGTCGCCGAGTCCTTCCTCGACGTTGCCGCGAACGGTCTTCTCCTCGTTCAGTGGAGGCTCCTGCAGCAGGATGCCGACGGTCGCATCGGTGGCCAGGAAGGCTTCACCGTTGTTGGCCTTGTCCAGCCCGGCCATGATCCGCAAGACGCTCGACTTACCTGCCCCGTTGGGGCCGACGACACCGATCTTGGCGCCCGGATAGAAGCTCAGGGTGACATCGTCGAGGATGACCTTGTCGCCGTGCGCCTTGCGGACCTTCTTCATCGTGTAGATGAACTCAGCCATGTGGCGGTGTTGCCTTTCTGGTTTGCGAGGGATTGCTCGCGCCCCATCCTAGGCACTTGTCCGGCTCCTCCCCACGCCGCTGGGCGGCGAGCATCGTCACCGGACGGGCACCGCCGCATCGATGCAGCTAAGCCGACAGCGGCTACGCGGCCTCGGCATCCGGTGCGGTCTCGGCGGTCTGCGCTTCCTTCTCGTCCTCCGCATCGGTCGAACCGGTCGCCGATCCGGAGGAAACCATCTTCTCGACCCGCGCGATGCAGCGAGACAGATCAGGGCCGACGGCGGTGGCGCGCATCTCGAGGGTCGACCGCCGGATACCGTCGCGGTCCTCGTATTCGCTGGTGTAGACGTGCCCGGACACAATCACCGGCGACCCCTTGCCCAGTGACGCGCCCACGCCGGAGACCAACCGACCCCAGCAGTTGACGGTGACGAACAGCGAGTTGCCGGGCTCCCAGGCGCCGTCGGCGGACCGGCGCCGCGAATTGCTGGCGACTCGGAACTTCAGCACTTCCTGGTCGCCGACCCTACGGCGCTTCGGATCGTTGACGACGTTTCCGATCACGGTCAGCGATGTTTCGAACATTTCTTATTCACCTTTCCTGTTTGCGGCTACAGCCCGTCGGGACACAGCCGGTGCTGCAGGCCATTCAGCTCGGGACCGCCGACAGCTCGGCCCGATTCCGGGTGAAGACGGTTGGCGTTGTGGAGAAAGCGTTGGGTGTGGATAAAGAAGTCACAGCCCGCCACTTCGGCCCCTGGCCGAAGGGGAGCGTGTCGTGCCCGCCTTCGAGCGAAAAACCGCGCGCGCCGAGCAGTTGTCGCTCAGAGGCGGGCAAATCGTGTGGCCAGACCTTCCCCCGCGACCGGCGTGACGATGGCCGCTTAGCGTTGGCCTGACGTGTCGCGCCGCGCCAGCTCGGCCAGCATCGCGTTGTAGGCCGCCAATTCGGCGTCGTCGTCGCGGTCGGCCGCGCGATCCAAACGTCGCGCGGTTCGCTGGTCGCTGCGTGACCACTGCACCAGCAACGCGATCATGACGACGACCAGCGGGATTTCCCCTGCGGCCCAAGCCATTCCACCGGCGAGCCGCTGATCGCCCAACAGGTCGGTGTGCCAGCTCAGGTGCAGCGAGTGGTAAAAGCTTTCGCCGAGCGCCTTCGGCATGCTCATCAGAATCACCGCGAAGAAGGCGTGCAGCGGCAGCGACGCGAAGACCACCGCCACCTTCGCGAGCGGCGGGATCGGCCTCGGTGTCGGGTCGACACCGATGACCACCCAGTAGAACAGATAGCCGCTGGCCAGGAAGTGCACGTTCATCACTACGTGCCCGATGTGGCTACCGACCGCGGCATCGAACAGTCCGCCCAGATACAGGCCGTAGAACCCGGCGACGAACAGGGCGGTCGCGACCACCGGGTTGGTCAGGAATCTCGAGATCCGGCTGTGCAGCGCGGCAAGCAGCCATTCCCGCATCCCGGGCGGGTCGCCGCGGCCGGCCGCCGGCAGTGCCCGCAACGCCAAGCCGACCGGACCGCCCAACACCAGCAGGATCGGGACCAGCATCGACAGCAGCATGTGCGCCGCCATGTGCATGCTGAACATCGCCGGCATGTATCGGCCCACACCCGATGAGCTGACGAACAGCAGCGCCGTACAGCCCAGCAGCCAGGCCACGGTGCGGCCCATCGGCCACGCATCGCCACGGCGCCGCAGCCGGCGCACTCCGGCCAGGTACAGCGCGGCGAACACGATGGCCGCGGTGCCGAAGATCAGGTCGAATCGCCAATCGAAAAGCACCCGGGCCGGGGTCGGCGGCCCGGGAAAGTCGTAGCCGATTTTCACATCGGAAATCGAGGGCACGCCGATCGGTAGTGCCGGCGGAGGCGTGCGACCGAGGCCGACGGCGACACCGAACGTCAGGCCGAAAAGCACCGCCTCGATCAACGCCAGCCGAAGCAGGCCGGCCCGCGATCCCGGATCAGCCTGCAGCGCAACGACTCCGGTACGCCGCTGCCGCCAACCGGCGAAGCCGAGCAGACACAGCGCGACAAACTTCGCGATCACCAGCCGTCCGTAGGTGGTGGTAAGCAGGTCCGACGGCAGGATCCGCACCAGCGCGTTGACCACCCCGCTGACCGCCATGGCGACAAAGCACCACAACGCGATTATCGAGAATCGCCGCGAAGCAAGGTCGGCGTGCTGTCCTCCGCGGAAAACGTGGACGAGCAACGCCAGCAGGCCACCGGCCCACAGGCTGCCCGCGACCAGGTGGATCAGCAGGCTGTTGGTGGCCAGGTCGTGCGAACCGCCGGCCGACGAGTGACCGGTCAGCCCGAGCGGTAGCAGGGTGGCCAGTGACCCGACCAACAGCAGCGGGGTCCATGACCAGCGCAGCACCGGCAGGCTGGCCACCGTCAGTGCGGCGGCCAGCAGCGCGGTCCACCGCCACGCGGTCGAGATGTTGATCAGGCTGGCCAACGACCACAGCGTCGCCGGGTTCAGGTGGGCGGTGACCGGCTGACCGGAGACGTCGGAAATGGTCAGCGGCACCAGCAGGGCGGCGCACACCGCCCATGCCCCAGCGGCCACGGTTCCCACCCGCAACGCGCGATAGCCGTCGACATCGAGGACACCGTTGTCCTGCGGCGGCACCAAAAAGGCCGCGAACAGGAAGGATCCGATAGCCACGACGGCGGCGACCTCACCGGCGGCCCGTACGAACGGCAGGCCAACCGTGGTCACCGGACCGGGATCGGGTAAGCCGGTGGCGGTCAGCGCGGCCGCCAGCGACAGCGCACCGATGCCCGCCGCGGTGCAGCCGGCCAATATGGCCACCCCGACGAGCAGCGGCCACACCACCGCGCGGTGGCCAGCGGCCGGAGCATCCGTCATAGACAAAGCGTACGGTCGCGCCTCCTACGGACGATCCGCACTGCGTGCCTCGACCTCGCGGGCGACGAACTGGTTGCGCGCGATCTGTGCGACGTGGTCGAAATCCTGAAGGAT
>DASXJI010000136.1:0-7458 GCA_036497495.1 Mycobacterium sp. | reverse complement strand
CGGGGACTTCGAACCCGTCGACGAACTGATCACACCAACCAGTTCGTGGCTGACGTGGGACGAAGCGATCGAGTGTGAAAGATCCTTCGGCCCTCTTGCTCTCGACAATCCGGACCAGTCATGGATGTTTTCGCTGACCGCCCCGGCGACAACCGACATCGAATCGGTCGACGGCGGTCGGCTGGTCCGGCACCGGCGGGAGGTGAGCGCCGCGTTGACGGTGAAGATGGAGCCGGACGATGCGCTGCAACGGGTCTCGGTACGCGTGTCAAACACCGGCGCCGCCGCTGCAGACAAGGACGACGCGATCGCGCGATCCCTGATCGGCACCCACGTCATCGTAGAAGCCGTTGGCGGCGAGTTCGTCTCGCTCCTCGAGCCGCCGCCACCCGCCGCGGAGGCGGTGTCCCGATGCAGCCGGCACCGCTGTTTCCCGGTGCTGGCCGGCCCGCCCGGCGCCGGGGATCTGCTGTTGATCTCGCCGATCATCCTTTACGACCACCCCGAGGTCGCCGAACAGAGCGAGACCGCGCTCTACGACTGCACCGAGATCGACGAGATCCTGACATTGCGCGTGATGACGATGACCGACCAGGAGAAGGCGCAGGCCAGGGCTACCGATCCGTTGGCCGCGCAGATCATCGACCGCTGTGACTCCATGTCACCCGAAGCCATGGCGCGCCTGCACGGCGCCCTGCGGGACCCGCGGGATGCCGGTGGCTTGATTCCGGAAATACCCGATGGCGTGGATTGGTGGGATCCGTTGGCCGACAACGCGGTCCAGCCCGACTTGGACGCGGTGCTGGTGAATGGTGTCCGGGTAGCACGGGGCAGTCGGGTCATTCTGCATCCGGGGCGTCGGGCCGACGCGCAGGATTTGTTCTTCGCGGGGAGGACGGCTCGCGTCACCACCGTGCACGAGGACGTCGACGGCAACCAGCACGTCGGTGTGGTCGTCGAGGACGATCCGGCGGCTGACCTGCACGAGTGGTACGGCCGCTATCTCTACTTCTCCCCTGACGAAGTCGAGCCGCTCGAAACCAGCACCACAGAAAGGGATTCGGTATGGAGATCATAGGATGGGTGTTCATTGGCATCCTGGCAATGTTCGCATTGGCCGGAGTCGTGGTAGGGCTGATATCCCTCCCAGATGCCCGCCGATACCTCAAGATCCGGCATATGTAGCGTCGCCGGACGATCCGAGTCCAGTGCGCATTCTGGTGGCCGGCATCGGCAACATCTTCCTCGGCGATGACGGGTTCGGCTCCGAGGTAGTTCGGCATGTCCCAGTCCGCCAGGATGATTCGGGCGTGCGGGCCGTCGACTACGGCATCGGGGGCATGCACTTGGCCTACGACCTGCTTGACGACTGGGACGCGCTGGTCCTCGTCGACGCGGTACCCAATCGCGGCAGCCCGGGGGCTCTGCACATCTTCGAGGCCGACCACGCATCACACTCCGCCACCGCGGCTCTGGACTCCCACAGCATGGATCCCGCGGCAGTGTTCGACAGCCTGAAGGCACTCGGCGGCCAACCGCCCTACACGGTCGTGATCGGCTGTGAGGTGGAGAGCGTCGAGGAAGGCATCGGTCTTACCGAGGCCGTCGCGGGCGCGGTGCCACGGGCCATCGACGCGGTCAAAGAAGTCGTCGCGGGTCTGCGGACTCGGTCGCCGGCCGCGTCGGTGGAAAGGCAGGGCTGACCGATGTGTTTGGGCATACCGGGCCAAGTGGTCAGCATGCTGGATGGTTACGAGGGGCAACTCGCACTCGTCGACGTCGCCGGAAAGCAACGCAACGTCAATGTCGGCATGTTGCCGGAGGAGACGTTTGCGCCCGGTGACTGGGTGATCATTCACATGGGGTTCGTCGTCGAGAAGACCGACCGGGCCGGCGCCGAGCAGGCGATGACCGGTCTGGAGTTGATGGGCCGGGGACGCGACGATGAGTGACACGCTGGTGCACATCGATAGCGTCCGGCAACGGTTCACGGTGACCGGTGTCGTTCAGGGGGTCGGGTTCCGTCCGTTTGTCCACCGGATCGCCACCGACCTTGGGCTGACCGGATTCGTCGGCAATGATTCGGGCGCGGTCTTCCTCGAGGTGCAAGGACCAGGCACACGCATGGGCGAATTCCGTCGCCGGCTGTGTGCGGAGGCGCCACCGCTGGCATCGATCAGTGCTGTCCACGTCATCGACGTCGACACCGACGCGCTGTGCGACAATGGGTTTCGCATCGTGGAAAGCCAACCGGTCGCCGGTACCACCACCCCGATTCCGCCCGATATCGCCGTCTGCGACGAGTGCATCGCCGAGCTCTTCGACCCGTGCGACCGTCGTTACCGGCATCCCTTTGTGACGTGTACCAACTGCGGTCCCCGGTTCACCATCATCCGCGCCCTGCCCTACGACCGCCCGGCCACCACCATGTCAGCGTTCGCGATGTGTGAGCGCTGCGCGGCCGAGTACCACGACCCGGCTGACCGTCGCTTCCACGCGCAGCCGATCGCCTGCCCGGACTGCGGGCCGGCGCTGTGGTTCGCCGCGAACACCGAGCGGGTCGCCGGATCCGATGCCGCGCTGCGGGCCACCCAGCAGGCACTGGCCGCCGGCGCCGTGGTCGCGATCAAGGGCGTCGGCGGTTACCACCTAGCCTGCCGCGTCGACGACGAGGCGGCCGTCGTTGCGCTGCGGACCCGTAAAGCGCGGGGCGCCAAGCCGTTCGCCGTCCTGGTGCGGGATCTCGACATCGCACGCCGCTACGCACACCTCGAGGACACCGAAGCCGCGGTGCTCTCGAGTCCCGCGCGGCCGATCGTGCTGCTGCGGCGTCGCAGGAACGCGCCACTCGCCGACGCCGTCGCGCCCGGCAGCCCACTGGTCGGGCTGATGCTGCCGTACTCGCCGATCCATCACCTGCTGCTCGCGCCGGTCCCGGGTGTCGCAGCGCCAGTACCCGATGCCCTGGTTCTGACCAGCGCCAACCGCTCCGATGATCCCCTCTGCTTCACCGAAGACGATGCCGTACAACGTCTCCCACCACTATGCGATGCGGTGCTCGACCACGACCGGCCGATCCATCTGCCCTGCGATGATTCAGTGGTTCGAGTGGTGGACGGTCGCGAACTGCCGATCCGTCGCTCCCGCGGCTATGCACCGCTGCCCGTCGACCTCGGCCTCGACGGCCCAGCGGTGCTGGCGGTCGGCGGCGAACTGAAGAACACCTTCTGCCTCACCGACGGGGCACGTGCATACCTGTCCGGGCATATCGGTGACATGGAGACACTGGAAACTCTGCGGGCGTTCGAGCGCGCGGTGGGCCAACTCAGTGAAATTCGGCACGAACCGGTGCGATTGGCGGCCGATCTGCACCCGGGATATCACACCCGCAGTTGGGCGGAGCGCCGTGCCGGCGATCGACCACTGGATCTGATTCAGCATCACCACGCGCACGTGGTGTCGCTGCTGGCCGAACACGGACGCCTCGGTGAACCCGTGATCGGTGTTTCGTTTGACGGCACCGGCTACGGCTGCGATCAGACGATCTGGGGCGGTGAGATTCTCAAGCTCGGGCCGGACAGCCACCGGTTCGCCCGGGTCGGCCACCTGTTGCCGGTGCCACTGCCGGGCGGCGATGCGGCTGTGCGCAATCCGTGGCGGGTGGCGCTGTCTCAGTTGTGGATGTCCGGTATCGACTGGACATCGGATTTGCACCCGGTGACTGCCGCGACGCCGGCCGAACTGCGGCTCACTCGTTCACAACTGGAATCCGGCAACGGGTGCGTGCCGTGCTCGAGCATGGGCCGGCTGTTCGACGCCGTTGCGTCCCTGTTGGGAGTGCGACAGCGGATCGACTACGAAGGCCAGGCCGCCATCGAGCTCGAGGCGCTCGCCGATTCCGTCGGTGACACGGCGGGACCGGAGCTAAAACTTGCGGTACGCGCCGACGCGGTGATCGACCCCGCCGGCATGCTGCGGGCGATGGTGTCGGCGCTGCGCGCCGGTGTGCACCCGGCGGTGCTGGCTGCCGCGTTTCACCGAGCGGTCGCGGTCGCGGTCACCGAGGCGGTGCGAATCGCCGCCGGACCGGTCCGGGTGGTGGGCCTGACCGGTGGGGTTTTCCAGAATGTGCTGCTGCTACGAGGGTGCCGACAACGCTTGCAGCAGGCGGGATTCGAAGTGCTCACCCATACAACGGTGCCGCCCAACGACGGCGGGCTGGCGCTGGGTCAGGCCGCGATTTCCGTGTTGATCGCGCTGGAAGAAGCTGAGTTGCGATGACGACTGCGATCGAACACGGGCTGGGCGCCGAGCTGGCCGCCGATCTGGCCGCGGCCGCCTTCACACTGGCCAAGCGTTTCGCGGCGGGCGCGACGATGTGGTCCATCGCACCGTTGTGGGAGCCGCATGCGCTGCACATCGCAGTCGAGTTCGTGCATCCGGTGATCATGGGAAAGCGGGCACTCCCGGCCGTTGCCCTGACCGGACCGAACCTGGTCGATCTGGCGCGGGTGTCGGTCCGGTCCGGAGACATCGTGATCGGGGTTGGTGCCGACGCCGACCTCGAGCTGCGTTCGGTGATGCGCCGCGGCCCGGCCTGGGGGGCCACCACGATCTGGATCGGCAGCGGTGAACGGCCCACGGCGGGTGCGGCCGATCACGTGCTGTGGCTCGATGACCCCGATCCGCGCGTTCCCGCGACAGGCGGCTTCGTGCTGTTCTATCACTTGCTGTGGGAACTCACCCACGTGTGTTTCGAGCACTCCGGACTGCTCAAACCCGAATGCGCCGAACAGGTTTGCGTCACGTGCAGTGACGAGGGACGCATCGGCGAGGTGGTATCGCCGTCAGCTGACGGGATGGCCGCAGTACGCACCGCGCGCGGCGTCGAGAGCGTGGCGACGGCGCTGATCGACCCTGTTGTCGCCGGCGAGCTGGTGCTCGTGCACGCCGGCACCGCAATCAGTCGCATCGGAGAGGAGCGGCGCTAATGGAAGAGGAACCCACCAACTTCCTGTATCCGTTCATCGATGCACGGGAGGACGACCCGCAATCGTTGCTTGCCGATCTCGCTGTGTCAGCGCAGGCAAAGGCCGCCGAGAGTTTGGCGTTGCGGCGCACCACGCTGGAAGCCAACGCCGACCTGCTGCATCAGGCTGCTACCGAGATGGCGCGCCGTTTTGCGGCCGGCGGACGGATGTTCACCTTCGGAAACGGGGGCAGCTGCACCGATTCCACCACCTTGGCCGCGTTGTTCGCCCGCCCGCCGGCCGGACAGCCGCTACCCGCTTGGTCGTTGACCGCCGATCAGGCGATTGTGACCGCCCTGGGTAACGACGTCGGCTTTGAGCTGGTGTTCGCCCGGCAGTTGATCGCCCGCGCCAAAGCCGGTGACATCGCGATCGCGATGTCGACCAGTGGCAATTCGCCCAACCTGCTGGCCGGGCTGGCCGAGGCGCGACAACGTGGTTTGTATACCGTCGGTTTCGCCGGATACGACGGCGGCGCCTTCACGGACAATCCAAATGTGGACGCCTGCTTCATCGTTCGCTCGCAGAGCGTGCACCGAATTCAGGAATCGCAAGCGCTGCTGGGCTATCAGCTGTGGTCGGCCACCCAGCGACGGTCCGACGATCGAGATTTGGGGGCCGCATGAGCAAGTCAGCCGGCGAATATCTGTCGTCGGGGCCGCAGTTCGCCGAAGGCGAGGTGATCGAGCGGATCGAAGTGTTCCGCAGGCGCCGGCCCCGGTTGCTCGACGACCACGTGAACTTGGCGCACGGAGCGGGTGGCAAGGCATCGGCCGCGCTGATCGACGCGGTGTTCATGGAAGCATTCCGCAATCCATTGCTGGAGTCACTCGGCGACGGCGCGGTTATCACACTGCCGGGCGGTGAGCGGTTGGCGATGTCGACCGATTCATTCGTGGTGCAGCCCAGGCGTTTTCCCGGTGGCTCCATCGGTGAGCTCGCCGTGCACGGCACCTGCAACGACGTCGCGATGTCCGGCGCGGTGCCGTCTTGGATCTCGGCGGCGTTCGTGCTGGAAGAAGGTTTTCCAATCGCCGAGCTGAAGGAGATCGTCGCCGACATGGCCGCGGCGGCGGCCAAAGCGGGCGTGCAGATCGTCACCGGGGATACCAAGGTGGTACCCAAGGGTGCCGCCGATGGCATGTTCGTCACCACAACGGGGGTCGGCGTCATTCCCTCGGGGCGCACACTTTCAGCGGCATCGGTACGCGCCGGCGACAAGGTGCTCTTGTCGGGCTCGATGGGCGATCACGGCATGGCGGTCATGCTCGCCCGGGGTGATCTGGCCATTGAGGCCGACATCCATTCCGACACTGCGTCGGTCAGCCCGCTGGTGGAACTGCTGATGGCGGCCGCGCCATCCACCCGCTGGCTGCGGGACGCCACCCGGGGCGGGGTCGGGACCGTTTGCAACGAATTGGCTCAGGCCTGCGGCCTCGGAGTGCTGCTCGAAGAGGAGCGACTTCCCGTGCGGCCCATGGTGAATGGGGCGTGCGAGCTGCTTGGCATCGATCCGCTCTACGTCGCCAACGAGGGCAAGTTCGTCGCCGTCCTCGCACCCGAAGAGGCCGACGACGGGCTGGCCGCGCTGCGCTCGCATCCGCTGGGCGGCGACGCGGCCGAGGTCGGGGAAATCGTCACGGAACCGGCGGAAAGCGTAGTGCTGCGTACCGGGTTCGGCGGCACCCGGATCGTCGACATGCTCGTCGGCGACCCGCTGCCACGGATCTGTTGAGGGCTCGAGACAAAGAAAGGAGGGACCGCTTATGTGTCTTGGAATTCCGGGTCGGATCGTTGCGATCACCGATCCCGCAAACTATTTGGCGAAGGTAGACGTCAGCGGGGTGCAGCGCACGATCAGCGTACGGCTGCTGGAAAGCGACATGCCCGAGCCCGATGACTGGGTGCTGGTCCATGTCGGATTCGCGATGGCCAAGATCGACGAGACCGAAGCGTTGCTGACCCTGGCTGCTGTCAAGAAGCTCGGCGAGGCCTACACCACCGAGGTCGAGGCCTTCGACTCGTCGGCGATTGTCTAAGGGAGGCGACGATGAAATTCGTTGACGAGTTCCGCGATCCGGCTGCGGCGCGCAAGTTGCTGGCTGCCATCGAACACCTGGCGGGAAGCGGCTCCGACCACTTCAAGTTCATGGAGGTGTGCGGCGGACACACTCACACCATTTACCGGCATGGCATCGAACACCTGCTGCCCGACAACGTCGAACTGGTCCACGGCCCGGGGTGTCCGGTCTGTGTCATCCCGATGGGTCGTATCGACGACGCGATGTGGCTGGCCGGCCAACCCGACGTGATCTTCACCTGTTTCGGCGACATGATGCGGGTGCCCGGGTCGGCGGGCAGTCTGCTGGACGCCAAAGCGCGCGGCGCCGATGTCCGGTTCGTCTACTCCCCGCTCGACGCACTCAAG
>DASXJI010000135.1:0-1706 GCA_036497495.1 Mycobacterium sp. | reverse complement strand
GAACGACGGCTCTCTCCGGCGATCCTGTTCGATCACGGCACGATCGATGACCTCGCCGCTTACCTCACCCGCGAGCTCAACCTTCCGGGTTGAGCGCCTCCGAAAGAGCCCGCCATGAGTCAACAGCAGTCCCGGCGCGACATTCCGACCGACCCGGACCCGAGGTTTCTCGAGTTCATCGAGAAGAGCAACGCCATCCAGGGGCAGAAACTGGCCGCGGCTATTCCGCGGGAGTACATGCAGCCCAAGCTGATACGTGGCCTGGTCGGCTTGGCGGTGAGTGTGGCGTTGTATGCCGGTTCGGTGGCCGGCATCGCCTACGTCGACAGTTGGTTCCTGATAGTCCCGCTCATCGTGCTCGCAGGGCTGGGCGGGTGGGGTTTGCATTGCATCGGACACGATTGCGGCCACAATTCCTTCTCTCGCAATCGCCGATTAAACTTCGTGATAGGACATTTTGCGTTGCTGCCGCTGATGTACCCATTCCATGCGTGGCGGCACGAGCACAACTACCATCACGCCCACACCAACAATGTGGAGCTGGACCCCGACTGGCGTCCGGTCGCCGAGGGCATATACCGACGGATGCCACGCCGCTTCCGGTTCGTCTATTTCAGCACCCGCACATGGGCGATCTGGGCCGGCACCATCAACTACTGGGCCAAGTCCGGTTTCCGCCCGTCGTACTACCCCAAGAAGGAGATGCAGCGTGACGTGCGCCGTTCTAGCTGCTTTGTCGCGGTCGTAGGCGGCGGGTACCTGGGCGCGCTTGCGTACTTCACCGGGTGGCAGGGTCTCCTGTTGTACTTCGCGGCGCCGTGGTTTGCCATCCATGCCTGGTTCTCCATCACCACATTGATGCAACACAGCGCCGAGGACCTTCCTTATCTGCCGGATCGCTATTGGACGCGAAACGCCAGCAGACTGTTGGTCACCACCGACTTCATCTACCCGCGGTGGTTGTTGTTCTGTACGCATTACATCTCGCTGCACACTGCCCACCACGTCGCTCCCGCGGTGCCCTTCTACAACCTGCAAAAGGCGCAGACGGCATTGAGGCAGCGGTACCCGGACATGGTTCGCGTCGAGAAGGCCAGCATTGGCCGACTCTGGAACATCGTCCGCAAATGCCAGTTCTACGACCCGATTTCAGGCCTCTACGCGACGGGACACATGCGCAGGTCCGATTCCGGGTCGTTCCCGACGGGATCAACTCCAACAACGGCCGCCGACGCAGCATGAGAGCGCGCACGATGCTGGTTGCTGTCACCGCGCGCGGTCATCGTGTTGTGCCGAAGTTGGCCCGCCGTGTGCACACGGCGGCGTTCGTCAACACCCGCGGATTCGACCGGGCTCCAAGCGATATGTGTCCACTGGGTGCTCGCCGAATCGAACTTACCGGCGTGCACCGAGTCGCTGCTGCGTATCAGTGGGGCGGGGACGACCCTAGCGTGCTCGCCGTGCATGGCTGGGGCACCGACAGCACCACGATGGCGGCCGTGGTGGATGTTGCGGTGGCCCACGGTGAATCGGTGATCGCCTTCGATGCTCCCGGCCACGGGGCATCGCATGGGTCGCAGTCCACTCTCGGCGAATATGTCGAGGCTGTTTGCGCTGTGCTGCAGCGCTTTCCGAGTATCCAGATCGTGGTCGCGCATTCGCTGTCTGCGATTGCGGCAGTGGCGGCCATCGCCCGGTCGGAGCCC
>DASXJI010000134.1:0-4525 GCA_036497495.1 Mycobacterium sp. | reverse complement strand
ACCCGCTTCCGCCGATCGATATCTCCGTTGGGCGGCAATAGCTTTCGCTATCGGGTGGGGCGTTCACGTGCTCGATCATCTGCGACGTGGCATGTCGGCGTCACCGCATGCCATCATGGTCGGCGGCATGATCCAAGGGGCGTTCGTCGTCGTCGCGATCGCGATGGCAATCACCGGGCGGCCCCACAGTCGATCGGCACCGGACGCAGCGATCGCGGTCGGCCTCGGCAGCGCCGTCCTCTTCACCTACGCGCACCTGTTGCCGAGCTTCCTGCCGGCCTACCAGGACAGCTTCGTCTCCGGACCACGGATCAACGTGACATGGTTCTCCTGGATCAGTGCCGTCGCAGAGATCGGCACCGGCATCGTGTTCGCGATCGCCGGCTTCCGGGCTCGCCGCCCGTCCGGCGTAAACTCGGTGGTGCAAGCACGCCCACAGCAGGGGGTAACCCGATGAACGCCACAGCGGGCACATTGTTCTTCGACGGAGCGTGTGGAATGTGCACGCGCTCCAAGGATCTACTGCTGAAGCTCGACCGGACCGGAAATATTCGGACCGAGCCACTGCAAAGCCCCGGAGTCGCGGAACGGCTCGGTGTCGAGCCGACGAGCCTGCTTGATGCGGTGCGATGGTTGGATTCTTCGGGCACCGCGTACTCCGGCGCGGAGGCCGCCAACGCGGCGCTCTCGACGGCGATCGGCAGCCGAATCCCGTTGGTGGTCTATCGGATTCCCGGCATCCGCTTCGTCGAGGACGTCGTCTACCGGTGGGTGGTCGCGCACCGTTATCGCTTCCCCGGGACCACGCCCTACTGCGAATCACACCCAGCTGCCTGCTAGGCCCGTCATGTGCGCCCCCATTCTTTTTGGCGCCCCCGCCAGTGCGGACTTTTGACCGCCTGGAGTGCTTCGGTGACATAGCGGTCGAGCGCCTTTGGCATTTTCGTCGACCGGCAGACCCACCGCTGAAAGGCGAAATCGGCTGCCGCAAAAGCAAGTTGAACCAACAGTCCGGGCCGGATGTCGGTGTCGGGGTTGGCACCCATGCGTGCGGCGACGAGCTTGGTCGCCCGCTCCTTGTCGGCGGGACGGTGCACGGTCAGCTTGCCGAGCAGATCGGGGGCGACCAGCAGGGCTTCCCGCCACTCTTCGGTATCGGCCACCCCGAATGAACGGGTCCGGGTGATGATGGCGTTGATCAGCGCGAGGTCGGGCGCCTCGGCGGCAGGCCGGTCTTCGAGCAGGCTAACGATGGCGGTGCCGCCATATCGCACCGGTGCCAGCAGTAATTCCTCCTTGGCGGGCACATGCCGAAAGAAGGTGCGCGGCGAAACGCCTGCGGCCGCGGCGATTTCCTCGGTTGTCACCGCGTCGTAGCCGCGTTCGATGAACAATCGGAACGCCGCTCGACGAATGTCGGCCCGGATCTGCGCCCGCTGCCGATCGCGCAGCGACTCGGTCATCGGAAGCAGCCGATCCCACCGTCGACATGGATGGTCTGCCCGGTGACGAAGGTCGCGTCGCTGCTGAGCAGAAACGCGACCAGCGCCCCCACGTCGTCGCGAACATCGCCGATGCGCTTCATCGGAACTCGTCGCACTGCCTTGGTGTAGTCGTCCGGCGCGAACTGCTTCCACAGTTTGACGCCGTCGGATTCGGCGAACGGGCAGACCACGTTGACCCGAATGTTGTCCCGCCCCCACTCCAGCGCAGCGACTTTCGACAGCCCACGGATGGCTTCCTTGGCGGCGGCGTATCCGCCCCACTTCGGCTCGCCGCCGGTGCCCGTGCCCGAGCCAAGGTTGACGATCGAACCACCGCCGCCCTGAACCATCAAGGGATGCACCGCCTGCATGAGCAAAAAGCTGGCGCGCGGCCCGACGTCGTGGCCGAGAGCGAAGTCTTCAGTCGTGATGTCGACGAAAGCCTTCGGCTCGTTGGTGGCGATGGCGTTGTTGACCAACCCGTGCACCGCGCCGAAGGCGTCGAGCGCGGCCGCGACAATCCGCTGAGCTGATTGCGGATCGCGCAGATCGGCGACCAATTGTTCGATGCGGCCGGCCGCTCGGAGTTCATCGGTGGTCGCGGCCAGCTTCTCCTCGAGAATGTCGACCAGCAGAACCGCTGCCCCGCGTTCGAGCAACGCGGCGGCGATGCCTTTCCCGACGCCCTGGGCGGCACCGGTGATGATCGCGACGTGGCCGCGCATCGAGTCGGGGTGGGTGTAGCTCATTCGGCCGGTCCCATCCGCAGCGGCACACCACGGTGCATCTCGTAGGTGCTGCGCCCGCCACCGGACAGTTCAGCGCCCAGCGACAGCAGTGCATCGCGATAGAACGCCATCACGTGCTCGATGCCAGACGTGCGGCCGGGCGCCCCGCAAACATCGGCAAGTCCAGGTAGGTCTTGATGCCGGGTTCGGCGGCGCAGACATCGGGGATGGCATTGACGCAATGGTTGGCGGTGACCACGACGCCCGGATTCTTCACCAGCCCTTCGGCAATCGTCTCCGGCTGCAGGCCCTTGAACGTGAGATTCACGGTGGGGTCGCCGGTAATCTCGACCTCGAAGCGTTCGCCCCGTTCGCCGAAATTCCAGGCGGGCTCCAGGTTTTCCTCACCCATCAGCCAGTTGACCGCCGCGGTGATCACCGGCTCGCCGTCGACCAGCGCCTGCCAGCGGAACCGGCGCGCGGCCACGGTTCCCGCGCGGATCGGGAACGGGCCGTAGTCGATCTCGGCGGTCGCGACCGCGATGTCCTGAATCGTCCTGATGTTCGGCTCGATACGAAAACCCATGTGGTCGGCGATCATTCGCACCGACATCTTGAACCCGTTTTCCAGCAGGCTGGCCATCGGGCCACCGATGGCCTCCTCCGGGGTGCCACCGAAGCCCATGATGTGGCGCACCACGTCCCCGGCGTTGTAGCTGCGGATGTCGGAGAACTCCTCGGCGCGCACGCGGGTGACCGCCGAGGACAGCGACGAGATCATCAGCGGGAACCGCTCGGTGATGCCGCCGGGGTGGATGCCGGACCCGTGTAGCGTCACCCCACCCGCGACGGCCGCGCCGGCGATCGCCGCGACCGCGGGATTGCTCAGATCCGGGTAGACCCAGCCGACCGGGGTCACCACGTTCTTGCCGGACCGCAGGATGGCCATGACCTCGTCGTCGTTGGGGATCAACGGGCTGTACACCACGCAGTCGGCGTCGAGGGCGAGCACGTCGTCCTTGTCGGATGTCGCGGCGACGCCGAGCGATTCGATGCCGAGGATCTCCCCGACATCGCGGCCGTTCTTGTCTGCGCTGTGCACCCAGCAGCCGACCAGCTCGAGCTGCGGATGATTCAGCACGCATTCGATGGCGGCTTTGCCGACGCCTCCGGTGGCCCACTGAACGACACGCAACTTGGCGAGGTTACTCATGCGTGGCACAGTATGACTGACTGACAGTTACTGTCAACGACGACGAAGGGTCGGCGAATGGGCGTCCTCGACGGCAAGATCGCGATCGTCACCGGAACCAGCAGGGGCGTGGGAGTCGGCATCGCCCACGAGCTACTGCGGGCCGGCGCCACCGTCATCGGCTGCTCACGTTCACCGCTGGACACCATCCCCGGCATCGACACCGAGTGGGCGGCCCGCGCTTCTCAGCAGGTTTGCGACCAAGGCGACTATCGCTCGATCGACTCGTTCGTCGCTGGCGTGGCGGCCACCCACGGCCGCGTCGACATCCTGGTGAACAACGCCGGCGGGACGGTTCCGGCGCCGCATGCGGAGAGTATTCCCGAACTGGTGCAACGTATTCAGGGCGCACCGCGCAGCGACGACGACTTCGCGCGCACCGCGCTGTTTCACGCCTTTGCGGTGCAGATGAATCTGATCAGTCCGCTGTGGTTCGCCATCCGGGCATACCGGCAGATGGCCACCCAGGACGGCGTCGGCTGCATCATCAACATCTCCAGCGGCGCCGGGCATCCGGCGGGCTCGCCGACCCTGGTGTCCTACGGAGCGGCCAAGAGCGGGCTCAACCAGCTGACCCGGTCGCTCGCCCAGGAGTGGGGACCGAAAGTCAGGGTCAACTGCGTCGCGCTGGGCCCGACGATGACCGAGAACTTCCGGTCGTTCGTGCTGCCGAAGGACGACCCGACCGGTGAGAAGTACTTCGCTGCGGTCCCATTGCGGCGCGCCGGCGAGCCCGACGAAGTCGGCCGAGTGTGTGTCTTTCTGGCCGGGGGCGCCGCGGACTTCGTCAACGGAACGACGATCGAGTGCGACGGCGGCATGTTGCCCGGCGTGCTCTACGACGCCGGCCTGAAGACCATTACCGATCTTCTGTAGCCGCGGTGAAGCTGCGTTGCGGCTGACCGGAGTATTCGGACAGTGGCCGGATCAGCGCGTTGGAGCCGGCCTGCTCGATGATGTGGGCGGTCCAGCCGGTAATCCGGCTCATCACGAAAAGCGGTGTGAAGCTGGGGATATCGAATCCCATCAGGTAGTAGGCCGGCCCGGTCGGGAAGTCCAGG
>DASXJI010000133.1:0-7754 GCA_036497495.1 Mycobacterium sp. | reverse complement strand
GCGCACGACGTCGGTCAGGTTCTCGACGACGACGGTGTCGCGGTGCGGGTCGGACACCACTGCGCGCTGCCGCTGCACCGCCGGTTCGATGTCGCGGCCACCGCGCGTGCATCGTTCGCGGTGTACAACACCCTCGACGAGGTCGACCGGCTGGTCGCCGGGGTGCGCCGCGCCATCGATTTCTTCGGCAGGGCGTGAGCCGTCATGCGCCTCGAGCAGATGTATCAGGAAGTGATCCTCGATCACTACAAACATCCACAGCACCGCGGCCTGCGCGAGCCGTTCGCCGCGGAGGTTTACCACAAGAACCCGGTCTGCGGCGACGACGTGACCCTGCGGGTGACGCTGTCGGACGACGGCGAGACTGTCGCCGACGTGTCGTATGACGGCCAGGGCTGTTCGATCAGCCAAGCCGCCACCTCGGTGCTGACCGAGCAGGTGATCGGCCAAAGCGTCGGGCAGGCGTTGAAAACGGTCACCGCGTTCACCGAGATGGTGTCGTCCCGCGGAAATATCGCCGGCGACGAAGACGTGCTGGGTGATGGTGTGGCGTTCGCCGGCGTCGCCAAATATCCGGCCCGGGTGAAATGCGCGCTGTTGGGCTGGATGGCTTTTAAGGATGCGGTGGCGCAAGCGAGTGCCGACTTGGAGGAGGTCAACGGATGAGCGAAATTGCGGCGCCGGACAACGAGCTGCTTGGCGACATCGAGGAGGCGATGCGCGATGTCGTCGACCCCGAACTGGGCATCAATGTCGTTGATCTGGGCCTGGTCTACGGCGTCAACCTCGAAGAAGCTGAGGAGGGGACCGTCGCGTTGATCGATATGACGCTGACATCACCGGCGTGCCCACTGACCGACGTCATCGAAGACCAGTCGCGCAACGCGCTGATCGGCGCGGGTCTGGTCGATGAGCTGCGGATCAATTGGGTGTGGAACCCGCCGTGGGGCCCGGACAAGATCACCGACGACGGCCGTGACCAACTCCGCGCGCTGGGCTTCACTGTCTGAGCTGCTGTAAACGTCCTGTTAAGTCCACGACGGTTGCGCGCTCTAAAAGTCGCGCGAGCGCCGATTTGGCCGCAAAATCGTGGGACCGGACTGAAAGGACCGCTTGATGACGAAGAAATTGATGATGGTCGCCGCCTGTGCGGCCGCCGTGTGTATGGGCAGCGGCGTCGCTTACGCGGACGACAAGGACACGACACCCGCACCGGCACCGTCACCTCCGTCAGGCGGGCCATTGTGCAACGTCATGGGTGGCGACGACGGAACCAAGTGGGAACTCGCTCCCTGTGGCTGGGCCTACGGGGAGGAGAAGGGCTGGTATCAGGTTCCGTGATAGCGAACCGCGATACCGCGCTCAGTGTTTACCCGTGCAGGGTGTGAATCCGACCGGCCTTCGTTACGATCGTCAACGTGACGGACGCTGGGGTAGCCGACGGGGCTAAGCAACACAAAAACGGCGCCGAGCCTCATGTCGTCGTAATATTCGGCGCCACAGGCGACTTGGCGCGCCGGAAGCTGCTGCCGGGCCTGTTGCACTTGTCGTGTTCGAAGCTTGCTCCGGAGATGCGCGTCATCGGAACGTCACTCGACGAACTGGACAGCAAGACTTTCCGCGAAGAAGTGGCGCAGAAGGCCTGCAAGGAGTTCGCCCACCACGCCGTTTCCGACGAACTCTTCGAGCAATTCATCGCCAATTTGACCTTTGTTCCTCAGCAGCAAGGCCCGGAGGCTCTGGCGAGCGCGGTGGCCGAGCAGGTTGAGTCACTCGGCGGCGAGGCTCGCTTGCTGCATTACCTGAGCGTGCCGCCGAAGGCCGTGATGGCCGTGATGGACACGCTGCACAAGGCGGATTTGGCGGCGAACTCCCGGGTCATCATGGAGAAGCCGTTCGGCATGGATCTGGCCAGCGCGCGGGATCTCAACAAGGCGATCCACGAGCGATTCGACGAAGAACAGATCTTCCGCATCGACCACTTCCTGGGCAAGGAAGCCGCACAGAACATCCTCGCGTTCCGATTCGCCAACGGACTGTTCGAGCCGATCTGGAACCGGCAGTTCATCGATCACATCCAGATCGATGTTCCCGAGCGGCTCACTGTCGAGGGCCGCGCGCAGTTCTACGAAGCCGTGGGTGCGTTCAAGGACATGGTGGTCACCCACCTGTTCCAGATTCTGGCCTTCGTCGCGATGGAGCCACCCACGGAGCTTGCGTCGGCGGCGATCAGCGACGAAAAGAACAAGGTCTTCCGGTCGATGCGGCCGCTTGACCCGCACAACGTGGTGCGCGGGCAGTACCGCGGTTACCGCGGCGAACACGGGGTCGCTCCGGAATCGGACACCGAGACGTTCATCGCGCTCAAATGCGAGATCGACAACTGGCGCTGGGCGGGTGTCCCGTTCTTTCTGCGCACCGGCAAGGGCCTGGCCGAAGGGCAGCGCATCATCTCGATCGCGTTCCACGAACCGCCGCGGAGCATGTTCCCGCCCGGGTCCGGTGTGGGACAAAAGGGCCCGGATCACCTGACGTTCGATCTGGCCGACGTGTCCAAGATGTCGCTGTCGTTCTACGGCAAGCGGCCCGGCCCGGGGATGAAGCTGGACAAGCTCAGCCTGCAATTCACCATGGAGGAGACCGCCCACGCCGGCGACGTCCTCGAGGCCTACGAGCGTCTGATTCTCGACGCGATGCGCGGTGACCGGACGCTGTACAACACCGCGGAAGGTATTGAGCGGTTGTGGGAGGTCTCGGCCCCGCTGCTGGAGGATCCGCCACCCTCACACAGCTATGACCTTGATTCCTGGGGTCCTAACGCGGTTCATCCGCTGATCGCGCCGCGCGCGTGGCGGCTGCCGTTCGAACGTGGCTGGCGCGGCAAGAAGTAGAAGCGCCTCAGCGCCAGGGCAGATCGCTGTTCTCGCCTCGCCATCGTGACGGCGGAATCATCGGCGCACCACGTAGTCCCGATGCTTCGACGTGGCGCAGCGCCGCTTTCAAATGCTGTTCCATTCGGCGCTGCGCCCGCTGCGGATTTCTGGCGGTAATGGCGGCGGCGATTGCGCGATGTGATTTGGCGGCCTCCTCGCGGTCATACTGACTGATGTCCTGCTCGGCGGCTGCCCAGCGCACCGCCTGCTCAATTGCAGCCAAAACCGTTGTGAGGAGTGGATTCTCGCTCACCTGCACCAGCAATTCGTGAAATTCGTGATAACCGGTGCCGTCGGGTGCGATACCGCGCTCGGCGACAGCGGCGATTCGCTCGCGTTGTGGCGCGGTGGCGTGCTCGGCGACGTGGGCCGCGGCGGCGGGTTCGAGCATTGTGCGGAAATCCAACAGGTCACCCCATGTCGCGCCGGTGAGGGTGAACAACTGCACCAGTGAACGGGCGACCCGCTCGGGTTCCGGATGACGGATACGCACGCCGCTGCGTCCCTGGCTGGTCGCGGTGAGGCCCTCGGCATCCAGCAGTCGAAGCGCCATGCGGACCGTTTCGCGGCTGACGCCCAGTTGGGTGATCAGCTCACCCTCGGTGGGTAGGGAATCGCCCGGTGCGAGCTCGCCGGAGAGAATCCGTCGCCGCAGAGTTGCAGCGACCACGTCGGGCGCGCGGGAGGGTCTTGTCATCGTCACGTTACTTAGTATACTAAGTCGCCATGGTGAACGTGCCGAATACCGCAGTGCTGACCGGAGCCTTCCGCCCGATGCGGTTCGAGGCGACCATCGAGGACTGCGTCACGACGTTCGGTGAAATTCCGAAAGAGCTGTCCGGCGGGTTCTATCGGGTCGGGCCGACCTTCAAGCGACCCACCCGACAGGGTGCCAACGGACTGCTGGCGATGGACGGCATGGTGCAGGGCCTGACGTTCGACAACGGCCGCGCCGACTTCCGTAATCGCTGGGTCCGCACGCCCAAGTATCTGCTGGAGGAACGGCATAAGCGCGGAATGTTCTGCTGGACGGACGGCAACTGGACCGACTGGCGCAACATCGGCTTCGGCGCCGCCGTGCCCGACGAACACACCCGCGGAATTCCGCAGGGCACCAACAACATCAACTGCTTTCCGTTCGCGGGGGAGATCCTCGCGTCGGGTGAGCAGGGCAGCCCGCCGGTAGCCCTGGATCCCATCACCCTGCAGACCCGCGGCGTGGTCGGGTGGTCGCCGCAGCTGTCCCGCGGGATCTTCGACAAAGCCGGCTACGGCGATTCGGCATTCACCGCACACCCGAAATGGGACAGCTCCAGCGGCACGCTGTATGGCTGGGCTTACAGCAACCACAAGCCGTACGTCACCGTCCATGTCGTGCAACCCGACGGTGCGGTCACATCCCGAGAACTCTGGGATGCGCCGTACTCCTCGGAAGTGCACGACATGTGGCTGACCCCGAACTGGATGGTGTTGCCGTTTCAGGGTTTCACCTTCGACCCAGACCGCATCGAGCGCGGTCAGGCGGTGCAGGGATGGCATCCGGAGCTGCCGACCATGCTGGCGCTGATACCGCGCGACGATGTTGAGAACGGCGAGATCCGTTGGATCACAGCCGAAATCGAGGCGCAGTACATCATGCATACGCTGACCGCCGACGTCGACGGCGACACCCTGACCTTGGAAGCCCCGATCTTCGAACGCCCACCGTTCCCGCTGGACATCGACGGGTTCCACGGCGAGGATGTCGCACTGTTCTTCAACCTGGCCCGCAGCACGCTCGGGCGCTGGACCGTCGACCTCGCCGCCGGGAGCGTGAAATCCGAGAAGCTCGACGACCAACCCTGCGAACTGCCCAAGGTCGACGAACGCTTCTATGGGCACGGCCAGCGTTGGGGATACCTGATCGGCGGCGACGCCAAGGGAACCGGCATGCGCATGCACAGCCTGGTCGTGCGGGACCGAACCACCGGCGACGAACAGCGGTACCGGCTGCGCCACGAGCGCCCATCGCTGGTGATGGAGCCGACCTTTGTGCCGCGCACTCCCGACGCGCCGGAAGGGGACGGCTACCTGATGGTTCCAATCTCGCAATGGAGCGAGAACCTCGGCGAATACCTCATTTTCGATACCGATGACGTCACCGCGGGGCCGGTCTGCCGCATCGAGATACCGTTCCTACTCGGCTTCACCCCGCATGGACACTGGATGGACTTCCGATGATCCTGTCGGACGTCGAAGAAGCCGAACTGCGGTCCTCGGTGCATGGCATCGTGGCCGGGTTCGGCAACGAATACTTCACCCGCTGCAGCGAAACCCTCCAGCACCCCACTGAACTGTGGGACGCCTTGGCTGCCGGCGGATTCGTCGGCGTGAATCTGCCCGAGGAATACGGCGGCGGCGCAATGGGATTGAGCGCGATGAACGTCGTCGCCGAGGAGGCCGCCGCGGCCGGCTGCCCGCAGATCATGCTGATGATCTCACCGGGTATCGTCGGCAGCCTACTGTCGCGCCATGCCTCCCACGAGCAGAAGCGGCAGTGGCTGGTGCCGATGGCGGCGGGAACGATGAAGATCGCGTTCGCGATCACCGAACCCGACGCCGGATCCAACAGCCACCAACTGTCCACCACCGCGCACCGCGAAGGCGACAAATACTTCATCAACGGGCAGAAGACCTACATCACCGCCGCGGATCAGTCCAACGCCCTGCTCGTGGTCACCCGCACCGGCACCGATGCCCAAGGACGCGCACAGCTTTCGCTCTTCCTGATCGACCGTGACACTCCCGGTATCGACATGCACCGCATCCCCATGACGTTCGAGATCACCGACAAGTCGTTCACGGTGTTCTTCGACAACGTCGCCGTCCCGGCGGACCGGCTGGTCGGCGGCGAAGGCAACGGCTTAAGGGTCGCGTTCGATGGCATGAACCCCGAACGGGTGATCATCGCCGCGATCTGTAACGGTGTCAGCCGCTACGCCCTCGACAAGGCGGTCGCGTACGCTCGCGAGCGCACGGTGTGGCAGGTGCCGATCGGCGCTCACCAGGGCCTCGCGCATCCATTGGCGGAAGCCAAGATTGCTCTTGAGGCCGCGCGGCTGATGACACGTCATGCCGCCGCCAGCTATGACGCCGGGGCCGATGCCGGCGAACACAGCAACATGGCCAAGTTCCTGTCTGCCGACGCCGCCATCCGCTGCCTCGATCAGGCCATCGAGGTGCACGGCGGCGCCGGCTTCACCCGCGAGGTCGCCCTGGCCAACATGTATGAGTTTGTCCGGCTGTTCAAAACCGTGCCGATCAGCCGGGAGATGATCCTCAATCATGTTGCGCAGCACACCCTTGGGCTGCCCCGGTCGTATTGACCCGGCGGCCGGCTAGTGGCGGTGGTGCTTGCCGCCCAGTTGGGGGCAGCTGCCATTGTCTGACTGTTGGACGGAGATGCTCGTCGCTTGCAGCGTGCCGCCGCCGTCGGTGGGGCCGTGCGCCGCGATGCACTTGCCCTGAGCGATCGCCCGCGCGTCGGCGGTCGACCGCTTGGTGTATTTGGTGGTGTCGGTGACCGTCACGCTGATTTGCGACGAATCAGCGGCTGAGTCAGCATTGTTCACGGTGATCGTGTTGCCCGCCACGGATGCGACCTGACCGCCTATTTGGTGATGCGCGGCGGGTGTTTCCGGTGGCCTGCTCGTCGTCCCACCCGCCGCCTGGTTGGGCTGCGGGCACTTACCGTCGACCGCGGTGCTTACGCGCACGGATCGCGCGGTGATCGCGCCACCCGCTGTCGAGCCGCCGTGGCGATCTGGATACACGGTGATACAGCTGCCATTGGTGACGTCGGTCACTCGGGCCGGGATGATCTCGGAGATTGCGGTCGACGGGGTGAAGTCGACGGTGGCCGACCCGGATCGCTGGCTGACCTGAATCGTGTTGCCCGACACCGAGTCAATCAGCCCGTTCACCCAGTCCTTGCCCTTGGCCGACGCCGATGGCGACGACGAAGAGGGAGCCGAGCTGGTCGGATTCGCCGAAGTGGGCTTTGCATCGTTGGACGGGCCACACGCGGCAATGGACAGCGCGGTGGCGCCGGTAAGCGTCACGATCGCCAATCGGCTCAGCCGGGCGGGTGGGGAAGTGACAGACATCGAAGATCCCTTTCCAATGGAAAGCCGCGCTCCGCAGCCAAGCAACATTTCCCACGATCGGCGGCGCAGCTAGGTGCCGGCCAGCGCCCGATTATGAACCAGCTGTGTATCCAGCCAGGTCCCGCGAAAGCGGTTGAACGGGCTGCATTTTGGTCCTAGTGGTGATGATGTGGCCACCACGGGAGGTGGAAATGGTGGTGCGGGCGACCCATCGGCGGACACGGTTCGAGGTCGATGGTCGCAGCATGCAGTGTCCCGCCGTCCTTGGTTCCCATTGCCGCCATGCACTTACCGTTCTGGATCGCTTGCGGATCGGTAACCGCGTGCTTGGTGTAGGTAGTCGTGTTGATGACGGTCACGGTGGTATGCGTGGCCTTGCCGGTGGGATCGATGCCGTTGACCGCGATGGTGTTACCCGTCGCCGAGTCGACCAAGCCGTTGACGCCAGGACTTCCAGCCGGCCCTACCGGCGGAGGGCACTTGCCGCCTTCAGACGGGCTGATGTCCACGGATTCCGCGGTGATCGCACCACCGGGCGAAGCGCTCTGCGACGCGGGCTTGACGTCGACGCAACTCCCAGGTTTCACGTCGGTGAGCGCTGCGGAGCTGAGCTCGGTGACCATCGTCTGTGGGGTGAAGTCCACCGTCGCCGAGCTCCGGTCTCGCTGGGTGAGCT
>DASXJI010000132.1:0-6675 GCA_036497495.1 Mycobacterium sp. | reverse complement strand
GCCCTTGCCGATAAGGCGCGATCGGCTCGGCCGGCTGATCGCCTGTTGGCTGCGGCCACAGATCTTTTCGGTAAATACGGAATCCGGGCCGTGGGCGTTGACCGCATCCTGCGAGAAGCCGACTGCGCGAAGGCCAGCCTGTACAGCGCATATGGTTCCAAGGACGCGTTGGTCGTCGCCTACCTGACGGAACTGGACCTCGCCGACCGGAATCGTTTCGCGCAGGCGATCGAGGGCCTCGCCGATCCCATCGTCAAGGCACTGACGTTCTTCGATCTGGCGCGCACCAAGGGTCTGCGACACGACTTCCCCGGGTGCCTTTACGCGAGCGCGGCGTCGGAATTCCCTGGCGTGCGTTTCGAACCCATAGACGACCATCGACAGTGGGTCCGGTCGACGCTGAGCGGGCTGGTCAAGGCAGCCGGCATTCGGCGGCCGGCGCCATTGGCGCGTCACATACAACTGCTGTACGACGGCGCACTGGTGGCATCCAAGGTGGAGCAGTCCGTCGAACCGATTCGTTTCGGCCGCGGCCTCGCCGAAGCTGCGATCGCCGGGGCACGCGCTACGCAGCCCTGACACCCAGCGTTCGAATCACCGCGATTCGATCGCGGCCGCCCCACATCTCGGAGCTTCCGCCCACCCAGCCCCTCTCGCAACGGGCGAGCGCTTCGTTGCGCTTGGCGACCTACCGGGGCAAGAAACCGCCGGTCAGCGTCTTAGTCGCCGCGACTCACAGTGCTTCGCCATCACCGGCCCGTCACCTAACAGATCGCTACCGTCTCATCGAACGACGCGCGACCTGGACTTCGCCGCGTAGACAGAGTGGTCTGTCTATGCCAGCGTGTGATCATCACCCCGAACTCCAGGAGCCTGCTTCCATGACCACATTCTCCGGCCAAGCCCTCACGATCGACGTCGCCGGGCTGGACCGACTTTCCTGTAACGCCAAAGCCGATCCGGCCACCGGAAAGAAAACACTCAAAGCAAAGACTGTGTGCGAGTCGAATTTTCGCAACCTCACCTACGTACGCGACCTCGCGCCCATGCTGGTGGGCGAGCCGCCCGCTCTGCTGGGCGACGACGCCGCGCCCAACCCGTCGGAGACCGTTCTGGCCGCTCTGGGTTCATGCATCGCGGTCGGCTTGCTGGCCAATGCCACTCACCGTGGTGTGGCGCTGACCAAGATCGAGGTGACCATGGAAGGTGACATCGACATCTCGGCGGTGTGGGGCGTAGGTGATACGCCCGATGGCAAGGTGCTCGGATTTTCCGCGGTTCGCAGCCAGGTGCTACTTGCCGGTGACGCCGACCCTGCGGTGCTGCAGGAAATCCACGACAACGCCGTCCAATGGTCTCCTGTGGTGAATACGTTGCGTCGGCCCGCAACAGTCGATTCCACCTTGACCGTCGAATAACCCGACTCGAGGACTCATATGACCACCGAACTCGACGGCATTGCTATGTCGGCAGAATCACTCGCGCCTGACATCATCAGCCACATCGCTTCCAGTGCAATGTCGCTGGACCAAGGCGAACGCGATACTCGCGCGAACGTCGAGCTGTTGGCACGCAGCAGCATCCTCGGGCTGGGCGCTCCCCGCAACCATGACCACGCACTGCCGACAATGGCCGCCGTGATCGCCGAACTGGCGGGTCATTGCTTGTCGACCGCCTTTTCGGTCTGGGCGCATCGGATGACAATCGAGTATTTGACCGAAGCGGCCACCCCGTGGTCGATCGGCGTATCCGCCAACCTGATCGGCGGCGACGCGCTGGGTGTGACGGGGATGGCCTCGGCGTTCAAGGAAGCCGCCGGGTGCGGCACGCTGGACTTGGCTGCGACGCCTGCCGGCGAGGGCTACCGGCTTACCGGCACACTTCGCTGGGCCAGCAATCTTTATTCCGATTCCGTCATGGTGACGGCGGCTCAGACCGACATTGGTGAAAAGCTGGTCGTCGCACTACCGCTCGCCGCCAACGGTGTCACTATCGGCAATCACTTCGACCTACTCGCTCTGGGCAGCACCGCGTCGTCCTTTCTCAAGCTCGACGATGTCTACGTCGGCGAGGACCAAATCCTCAGCCGTGACATCGAGTCATTTCTGACCGGGGTCCGTCCGACGTTTCTGGTGCTGCAATCGGCCATGTGTGTTGGGCTGGCCCGCCGGTGTCTTGATGAGGTCGAACCCAGCCTTATCGGCGTGAACTTGGCATTCGCCGGGGAATTCGACTCGCTGTCAACTGAACTGGCCGGCATCGAAACACAGATGACAAGCTTCGCCACGGCCGTCGGAGCTGCGACAACGCCCGCGAAGCGCGATCTACTGACGCTGAGATTGGCTGCGGCCGACGTGGTCAGCGCTGCAGCGGCCCTTGAAATTCGCACGGCAGGCGGAAAGGGCTACACACGCCGCACAGCCGCAAGCCGCCGATTCCGCGAGGCTGCCTTCATTCCGGTGCAATCACCTTCAGAAGCCCAGCTCCGCTGGGAACTGCGCACCGGCCGCTGAGTTAATTCGCTTGGAGAACAACTATGCCCGTATCAACACTGACCTCCAACGGTGCCGCGCCGCTGGCCGAGGCGTCCGAGGCGTCAGGCACCCGCGACCCGTTCGAACTGTTCACGATCGGCGAGATGACCACACGCGTCGCCGAGATCGCCGTCGAAAAAGCCTCGCACCCATTGAGTTTCCTGGTTCGCTCACTGGTCGGCGGCGCCATGGTGTCGTTCGGGGTGTTGCTGTCCTTGGTTGTCAGCACTGGGGTTTCGTCACCGGGTATCGCGAGCCTGCTGATGGGCTTGGCATTCGGGATGTCGTTTGCGCTGATCCTGGTGTCAGGCATGTCCCTGATCACTGCCGATATGGCAGCCGGGGCCATCGCGGTTCTGCAGCGCCGGATGACCGTCGTCGGCTACCTCCGCCTACTGCTGATCGGGCTGGTCGGAAATTGCGTCGGCGCACTGACTTTCGTCACCGTGTGTGCTGCGGCCGGCGGCCCCTATCTGGGCGCGTTCGCGCAACGCGCGGCCGCCGTCGCGTCCGCCAAAACGTCGCAGCCGGTGCTCACCGCAGTCCTGTTGGCCGTGGTGTGCACGTGGTTCCTGCAAACCTCGATGTGCCTGTTTTTCAAAGCCCGGACCGACATTGCACGAATGGGATTCGCCTTCTACGGTCCGTTCGCCTTCGTCATCGGTGCGACACAACACGTGATTGCCAACATCGGCTTCCTCGGCCTGCCGCTGTTGCTTTCGGCGTTTCACCCCGACGCGCCGCATACGCAGCTGGCGTGGGGTTTGGGCGCCCACGGACTGCTCACCAACGTCGGGATCACCACGGCCGGAAACTTAGTTGGCGGCACTGTCTTTGTCGCACTGCCCTTTCACCTCATCACCCGACTGCAGCAGAACGGCCGCTAGGTCCACCGAGCCGCCAGTCAGTGACTGCCTCCGTGTCCCGTGTCTTGCGGATTGCGTCGAGACCCGATGATGTAGGTCTGTTATCCGAACGTGGCCGGTGTGTGCCCGTTGTTCGGCTAGGTTACGACTCGACTGATGCACAGGGAACCTGACGGCACAGGGCTGAGAACCGATGTAAGCAAGGAGTTTTATGGACTTCGAGGGAGGCCACACCCGCGACCTCATGTCGTTGGCGCACCGAGCATTGCGCAGTGACACCGTCGACAAGGGAGCGCTGTGCGCGGCCGCGATCAAGGTCATCGACCACCCTCCCCGAGACGGCATCTTGCGAAGCCTGGCTGACCATGTCTGCCAAGCCGTCTTTGACTGGGCGTGCTTCGAGGGGTCGCCAGCACGATTAGAGGGCGTCGTGAAGGGCTACCAGACTGCGTCGCATGCGTTGCACGCGCTCCAGGTTGAGGAAAGGCTCAACACGCTGCAGCACTGAGCCAAACCCGTTGGCGCTCAGTCCTACTAGCGAAACATCAGGTTAGCCGTCGACACGCCTACGCCAGTGTCGCCGTAAGGTAACCAGACCCGTCGCCGAAGGAAGCCAGCTCGTCATCGGGTAGCTCGAATCCGTTGGCCGCGTAGATCTGCGAGGTTGCTTGGACGTCGATGTGCCAACCGTGGTCTTTGAGATAGTCGGCGGCAGGATTGCGGTCCCCGCTGTAGAACAGCTCGGCCAGGTTGATGTCGGAGCCGATGCGACGTGATCGCTCGGTGAGCCGGTCTGCCCAGTCTGCTGGAACATTGCGCAGGTCCATGTGTTCGGTGGCGATGCGGCTGCCCGGTGCGGACAGAGCCACGATGTTGTCGAACAGCCGATCCTGGGCGTCCGGTGGCAGGTACACCAGCAGACCTTCGGCGCTCCAGGCGGTTGGCAGTTTCGGATCGAAGCCGGCTTCGACGAGTGCCGCCGGCCAGTCTTCACGCAGATCGATTGCGACTGTGGCCCGTTCGGCTGTGGGTTTCGCGCCGAGGTCGGCAAGAGTGCGCGTCTTGAACGCAATGACCTGAGGCTGGTCGATCTCGAAGACCTTCGTGTCAGCCGGCCACGGCAACCGGTAAGCGCGGGTGTCCAAGCCTGACGCGAGGATCACCGCCTGCCGGATGCCCGCCTCGCCCGCCTGCACGAAGAATTCGTCGAAGAAGCGGGTGCGCACGGCGATCTGTTCGCTCATCGCCCGACGGTTCAGCAGCGGATCGTCTGCGTGTCCGATCTCGCCGTCGATCAGCTTCACAAAGGTCTCGATGCCTACCGCGCGTACCAGTGGGTCGGCCCACGGGTCGTTTAACAGCGCGTCGGGATGTTGGGAGGCCATCGCGCGCGACGCGGCGACTGCGGTCGCGGTCGCTCCCACGCTGGATGCCAGATCCCAGGTGTCCTTGTCAGTACGAGCCATGTGGAGAGCCCTTTCGCCGTGTGGAGTTACTTAGCCTAATTAACTATATCACGCAGCACGCCGCGGGAAGCTAGCCCAGCTTGGCGTATTCCGCGTGCAGCGCATCGAGGCAGCGCAACGTCTCATCACGGGGCTTGGTCGGCAATTCAACGGTGACGTGTTCAATCCCGAGATCGCGGTAGCCCGCCAATACCTCGGCTGTCACCTTCCCGATGTGCGAGGCGATCACCGGGACGTCGGGTCCGGCCTGATCGCGCAGCGTCGCCAGGTCGCCAGCAAGCGCGTCGGCCGAAGGACTCAGCGAGAGCCAGCCAGCACCCAGTTCGGTGATGCGGGGGAAGTTCGCCGGCCCGCCCCCGATGTACACGGGTGTATGCGGCTTGGACACTGGCTTGGGCCAACAGTAGATCGGGTCGAAGTCGACATACTCACCGTGAAACTCGGCCTCGTCTTTCGTCCATATCTCGATCATCGCGCGGAGTCGCTCATCCATGACGCGGCCGCGCACACGTGGATCGACGCCGTGGTTGGCGATCTCCTCCCGCAACCAGCCCACCCCCACGCCGAATAGAAAGCGCCCCTGCGACACCAGGTCCAGCGAGGCCACCTCTTTGGCCGTCTGGATCGGGTCGCGTTGGGTAACCAGCGCGATGCCGGTACCCAGCAGCAGCGACTCGGTAGCGACCGCGGCCGCCGTCAGCGAGACGAACGGATCGAGCGTCCGGTAGTACTGCGGCGGGATCGGACCGCCCATCGGGTACGGAGTTTTTGCGTTCACGGGTATGTGCGAATGCTCTGCCACGAACAGTGACCCGAAGCCACGCGTCTCGAGGGCGACAGCCACGTCGACCGGTCCGACGGCCGTGTCATTGAAAAACGTGAACACCCCTAAACGCATCCGCGCTTCCTTTCGCTACCAACCCGATCAACCGGAGCAGTCCAACTGCGCCGACCGTCCGGGTTATTCCAGAGGCGAATCGGTGATGCCAGTAGCCTACGGTTGTGGTGACCCGCGATCATGGCGATGTCGGTGATGCGCCGTCGGCGCCACGGCCGCTTCAGCCGCCGACAAACTCGGCCCGGCCATCGCCGGCCGAGCAGGCCCGCACCATCGCCGCCGCCAACAACGCGGCCACGCTTGCCACGTTGACCTCCGACGGCGATCCGTGGGCGTCGCTGGTCGCGTACGGGCTGCTGAGCGGCGCGCCGGTGCTGTGCGTGTCGAACCTGGCCGAGCACGGCCGAAACCTGGCTGCCGACCCGCGCGCCAGCTTGTCGATCGTGACGGCGAGCAGCGACGCAGATCCGTTGGCCACTGGCCGGATCACATTGGCCGGTCGTGTCACGCTCCCTGCCGCCGACGATGGCGCAGCTCGGGCGGCATACCTGCATGCGGTGCCCGCTTCTCGGTTCTACCTCGAGTTCAGCGACTTCACGCTCTGGGTGCTCCAGGTCGAGCGGGTGCGTTGGGTCGGCGGGTACGGCCGGATGGATTCGGCCACCGGTCAGCAATACCTTGCCGCGGAGCCGGATCCGGTGACACCTGCCGCAGCCGGGGCGATCGCGCACCTCAACGCCGATCACGCCGACGCCCTGGCGGCGATGGCCCAGGCATTCGGCGGCTATCCGGATACCGCGAAAGCGGTGTGCACCGATATCGACCGCTACGGCCTCGACCTACGGGTGCACACGCCGCGCGGGGTTGCCTACACCCGGGTCGGGTTCCCGGAGCCGCTGAGTTCCGCCAGCCAATTACGCTCGGTCACAGCAGAATTGGCGCACGAAGCTTATCAAGCGTAGTAGTCGACT
>DASXJI010000131.1:0-9361 GCA_036497495.1 Mycobacterium sp. | reverse complement strand
ACGTGTTGCGCGGCGGCCGACAGCCACATGCCGTGCACGATCGGCGATTCCAGGCCGGCCAGCAGCGCGGCGGCCCGGTCGGTGTGGATCGGGTTGTGATCTCCGGACACCACCGCGAACGGCCGCATGTCGACCGGCGCGGTGAGTGTGACATCGCGTCGGCGACGCCGGGGAGTGTCGGTGGCGTTCTCCGACACCGCACCGCCGGCCCGCAGCGGGTCGGTCAACTCGGCGGCCCCGGTGCGACCACGGATCGCGAATCGCTCCTCCATGGTGGCCAGCACCGTGCGGTCGGCTGAGGCAACGGTCACCGAGATCGGGACGACGCGTCCGACTTCGGTGTCGGTAGCCACCGAAGCCGTTGCGGTGACGGTCAACTGGGCCGGCACGCTGGGCAGTGCGGCGACCAGGTGAGCGGCGTGATCCAAATGCACCAGGCTCAGCAAGCCTTCCACGACCGGGACACCGGCGCCGGTGATGGCCGAACCGATGGCCGCGAAGACCGCGGGCCAGCACCGGCCGACCAGAGCGTCGGGCACGGTGGTCAGGGTCGGTGCCAGCGGCTCGCCGAAGATGGCGGTGACGCCGGTGTGGTCGGCGACCCGCTCGGGGTCCCAGTGCACGGTCACGGTCGCCGTCCCGTTGTGCACCCGCGGCAGGGTGTCCGGGCCGTCGGCGCCGGCGGCGATTGCCAGCACCCAACGCATCGCCTCGATCGCGTCCTTGGTGCGGATCACCGGAATGGCGCCGTCAATCGTATTGGCGGGCAGGCTGAATCGGATGTCGATCCACACGCCGGCGATCGGCACGCTCAACACCACCTGGTCGCCTTCGGTGGTCAGGCGCGCCCCGGTGGACGAGTGGGTGGCTTGCGGTTCTTCGGCTCCGTCGTGCACCTGCCAGTCGCCGGGTTCGGCGATGCGGTGCACCGGGTTGGTGGCGACGCGGCCGGCCCACAACACATCCGGCGCATCGAGCACAGTGGCCAGCGGTCCACGCACGTCGAGGCGGCCCTGCCGCCGCGCGGTCACCGGAGTCGGGGTTGCGCCGGTGGAGAGCACGTCGTCGATCGCGGCCTGCTCGAAGCGGTCGAGCAGCTCGCCGACCGGCTCGTCGAGTCGGGAGATACCGGC
This sequence comes from Mycobacterium sp., assembly GCA_036497495.1. Lineage (GTDB taxonomy): Bacteria > Actinomycetota > Actinomycetes > Mycobacteriales > Mycobacteriaceae > Mycobacterium. The sequence continues at coordinate 8,228 of DASXJI010000131.1, read as the reverse complement.
GACCGCCGCGGTACCCGGGATGATGCAGACCTGGTCGGCGTCGTAGCGGGCGTCGTGCGCCTGCCACAGCGAATCGCTTCGCCACCAACGGCGAACGTCCTTGTCGATCACCGGCACGAAGTTGACCGGCTTACCCAGCGTCTTGCACAGCGTGACGAAGAACGGGACGTCGGCCGGGTGCAGCAGCACGGTCTCGGCGTCCGGGTAGCGGGCGACCAGCGCGGCGATGGCCTCGTCGGGACGCTCCAGCAGCGCAGAGCCGCCAGAACCGGAAAATAACGTGTTGATCGGGCCGGAGTCTTGCGGGTGCAGCCGCGCCTCGGCGCGTTGCAGCATCTGCTCGAATCGGTCGCGCCAGGTGTCGGCCAGCCAGGGGCTGCCAGGCTCAGCGGTGTCGGCCGTGCTGTCGCCGTCACCGATGGCCAACTCGACGTAGCGCTGCAGCCACTGCAGGTAGGACATCTCGCCGACGTCGCCGAAGTACGGCTTGGCGGTGTTTGCCATCGCGGCGATGATCTCGTCGCGGCGGGCGGCGACCGCTTCGGCGTCACCGGCGACCTCGTCGAGCAGCCGACCGCACCGGGAAGCGGTGTTGTCGATCTCGTGGATGTCGGCGCCGAGCTGGCTGCGGCCGGAGGCCATGCCGCCCTGGGCTTTTCCGGCGCCGACCCACTGATCGGTGCCCTGGATGTCGACCAGCATCTGCTTGACCGACGGCGAGGTGGTGGACTCCAGCGCCGCCATCGCCGCGGTCCCGACCAGGATGCCGTCGACGGGCATCAGCGGGAAGCCGTAGGCCTGGGCCCAGCGACCGGACAGGTATTCGGCTGCCCGCTCGGGAGTGCCGATGCCGCCGCCGACGCAGACGGTGATGTTGGGTCGCGACCGCAGTTCGGAGTAGGTGGCCAGCAGCAGGTCGTCGAGGTCTTCCCAGGAGTGGTGGCCGCCGGCGCGCCCGCCCTCGACGTGCATGATGACCGGCCTGGTCGGCACTTCGGTGGCGATGCGGATGACCGAGCGGATCTGCTCGACGGTGCCCGGCTTGAACACCACGTGGGAGATACCGATGTCGTTGAGCTCTTCGATCAGCTCGACGGCATCTTCCAACTCGGGGATGCCGGCACTGACGACCAGGCCATCGATCGCCGCGCCGGACTGACGGGCCTTCTGCACCAAGCGTTTTCCGCCGACCTGCAGCTTCCACAGGTACGGGTCGAGGAACAGCGCGTTGAACTGGTAGGTGCGGCCGGGTTCGAGCAGCCCGGACAGCTGCTCGACGCGGTCGTTGAAGATCGGCTCGGTGACCTGCCCGCCGCCGGCGAGCTCAGCCCAATGCCCCGCGTTAGCCGCCGCGGCGACGATCTTGGCGTCGACGGTGGTCGGAGTCATCCCGGCGAGAAGAATCGGCGACCGGCCGGTCAGCCTGGTGAACTTCGTGGAGAGTTTGACCCGGCCGTCGGGCAGGCTGACCACCGACGGGGCGTAACTCGACCACGGCCGGGCCACCTCCGGTACAGCGCCGACGGTGAACAGGTTGCGCTGGCCGCCGCGGGTCGCCGCGGGCACGATGCCGACTCCGAGACCGCGGATCACCGGAGCGGTCAGACGGGTCAGGATGTCGCCGGGACCCAGGTCGAGGATCCAGCGGGCACCCGCCTCGTGGACGCTGATCACCTCGTCCACCCAGTCGACCGGCTGGACCAGGATGGCGTCCGCCATCGCGCAGGCCAACTCGACATCGATGCCGACCTTCTCGGCCCATTCGCCGACGATGCCGATGCTGTCGGCAAGCCTCGGTGTGTGGAAGCCCACCTCGACCTGGACCGCGTCGAAGACCGGCGCGAACACGTCGCCGCCGCGGACCTTGTTCTTGCGGTCGGCTGCTTCCTTCTCCGAGATCTGCTTGCAGTAGAGCTCGAAGCGGGACAGCTGCTCGGGGGTTCCAGTGATGACGACCGAGCGCCGGCCGTTGCGGATCGACAACACCGGCGGCAATACGGTGCGGACGTCTTGCGAGAAGTCTTCGAGCAGCCGGTAGATGCGCTCGGGGTCGGCGTTGCTGATCGACACCATCGGCGGGCGATTACCGAGTACGGAGATTCCACGCCGGCGGGCCACCAGCGTGCCGGCGGCCCCGATCAGCTGCGCCATCGCCAGCAACTCGATATCGCGCGTTCCCGCCGCTTTCAGGGCCTCCACGGCCAGGATTCCCTGCGAGTGCCCGACGACGGCCACCGGCGGGGTGGCGATCAAGTCCAGGCCCTGCCGGGCCAGTGTGCGGATCGCGGCGATCTGGGTCAGCAGGACACCAGGCAGCGACGCTGCGGCCGAGGTCAGGTGTTTGTTAGACGGAACCGGGTCCTCGGCAGCCAGCGCGCGCACCCAGTGCAGCGGCTCGAAGCCGATCGGTCGCACCACCACGAGCTCGCGGGCCACCGGCTCGAGGAGCAGGTCCACCTCACCGACCAGCGTCGCCAGCTCGGATTCGATACCGGCCGACGACACCAGCTCTTCCAGCGTCTCCAACCACGCGCCGCCCTGCCCACCGAACGCGACCGCGTAGGGCTCGCCTGAAGTCAGCCGATCGACCAGAGCATGGGTGTCCGAGGGGAGTCCGTCGCGTTCGGCGGACACTCGGTGGTGCTCATAGATCGTCACGTGTGTATCTCCCTCAAGGCGTCTGTCCGCCGCTTGCGTGCAGAGCCACGCTGCCCCGTAATTCGGTCCACATTCCGATTGCGCCCCGGTCCAACCGGCCATATATCGACTGACCCCGCTTCCGCGGGTCAAGCCAAGGGGGGCGTCATCGGCTGCCACTAAGAGTGTCATAAGAAAGCTGGGAGTTTCCGGCGCAAATTGGTTACTGGTGAGTTCTACGCGCGAGTAATGGTGGGCTGGGTAACACTCCGCTCACAGGCCGCCGACGGTGTCCGTACCAAACCTGCTGCATGAAGGTGGTTACGGTCGAGTAGCTATAACTGCGCAGATCAAGGCAGTATTGTTACCTAATCGTTATCTTCAAAATTTGCGTCATCTCCGACCTCGCGGTCCACAGCCGACGAGACGGCGCGGTGCGACTGTTGAGAAGCTGGCCGATCGGCCGATCGGCGGAAGTTTGCTGGAAAACTTACCGGCGAGTAGAGCTCAGGCCCACTGGCCGAATTGCGGCGTGCAGATGTTGTTGATACGCCTGGGCCATCCGCGGAGGCGGACGGGGCACGCAACGATTCCGCCGCGCTGACGAGCTCGATCAGGGCCGGTGTGCTTCAGCGCGTCGGCGCAGTGACATGTGCGCCAACTGTCACATCTACATCAAGAGTGAGCGGTCAGCCTGACCCCGCATTCTTAGCCAGGGCGTGCGCCGTGCGCCGGTGCCCATGCGATTCGAAACTGGCGACGACGGCCGCCGGCGCTGCGGTGACAACCAGCAGACACGTCGGGGTGGAAACCCCCGCGGACGCGAGGCCGACCGCCGCGCCCAGCAGCGACAGCGTGATCAGTACGACGGATGCATAGAAGCCGTCCCATGCCCGGGTCAGCAGCAGATAGGTCCCGTAGACCGCACCGATGTAGACACCCACCGGTATAGCGACCGCTAGGACCGTGGCGGTCGAATTCATCGCCGACTTGTGTTCGATGTAGTCGGCGGCCGCATGTAGCCCCGCACCCGTCGCCACGATGGACCCGAACACGACGATGTGGAGGTAGCCGTAGCCGAACGAGCGCTCGCGGTGAGCGTGCAGCAGGTCAGCGGCCGGAACCACGAAATACACCCACCACATACCGAAGGTCAGACCCGTGCCCGCGACCGCCACCAGCACGGCGTCAGTCGTCCAACCCTGTTCGGCGACCACCGCAGACAGCGAGGCGACGGTTCCGACCACGCCTTCACCCAGAGCGATGATCGTCAGCAGTCCATTGCGCTCCGCGATGTGGTGTGCGTGCCAGGGTGTTCCGCCCATCCTCTTTTCGGCGAGCAGCGGTCCACTGAGCTCGATCCCGACCATCACGGCAACCAGGAGGAAGGTCACGTCCAGCGAACTGTGGACGATCGCGATGGCAACCCAGCCGACTTGCGCGACGGAGATGGCGGCCGCGTAGGTCACGCACGCGGCCTGGCGAGCGGGATCTTGCATGGCGGCGCGCAGCCACTGGATCACCATCGCTACCCGCATCACCACGTAGCCGGCGACCATGGCCCGGCTATCGACGTGCCGGCCCTCGGCGATCGACGAGAACACCTGCGGAATCCCTAACGCGAGAACCAGCACGCCCACCATCTGCAGCATCGTCGTCAGCCGGTACACCCAGTCGTCGGTGTCATAGGCCGAGGCAAACCAGCTGAAGTTGATCCACGCCCAACACACCGAGAACGTAGCGAAGACGAAGCCGGCCAACCCCGCGCCGACGTGGCCCGCTGCCAACATATGCGCAAACTGCGATGCGGCGACGCCGAAGGCGATGACGAACGTGAGGTCGAACAGCAACTCCAGCGGGGTGGCCACCCGATGGGGCTCGTGCGGGTCACGGCCCGACATCCGGCGGAGCCGGTGCGCCAGGCCTTCGCTGGTCTCTTGGCTTCCGGGTTCACTCACGCAGACATTCTCACCCGTCCCCCCACATGCCCTGGGTTTCTGACGCCGGTCTGTACCATCTCCCCATGCCGCTGGTCATTGGAGCGACGGCCGCTGGATTCTGCATCGTGCGGCAGCTTGGATACGAGGAGTTCGGTGAGCTCTACGTGGCCGAGCACCCACGGCTTCCGCGCCAGCAGGTTCTTCATCTGATTCCGGCCGAGATTTCCGTCGACCTCGATTACCGCGAGCGGTTCAACCAGGAGTCCGATCTGGCAGCGGCGCTCTGGCATCCGAACATCACGGCGCTGACCGACCGCGGGGAGTTCGACAATCAGCTCTGGCTCTCGACCGAGTACATCCACGGTTCCGACTCAGTCGAGTTGCTGGGCGAGGGCCACCTCGATGGCATGCCACCGAGGATGGTGATCGAGATCGTTTCCGCGATCGCCGACGCCCTGGACTACGCACACGACAGCGGCGTACTGCACCGCCATGTCAACCCCGGCAATATCCTGATCAGCAAATCGCCGGCCGACAGACGGCGAATTGCGTTGACCGGTTTCGGCGTAGCGCGGCCCGAAGGTGCCCATAACACGCTGACCCGGGCCGGCATGTTCATCGGAACGGCGAGCTACACCGCGCCCGAACAGTTGCTGGGCGACGAACTCGACGGCCGCGCCGACCAATACGCGTTGGCGGCCAGCGCTTTTCATCTGCTGACCGGGGCACCGCCGTTCGCACATTTCAATCCGTCCGTGGTGGTCAACAGGCAGCTCAACGATCGACCGCCCCGACCAAGCGAGATCCGGCCGGACCTGATCGAATTCGACGCGATCTTCGCCCGTGCGCTGTCGCAAGATCCCGTCGACAGGTACCGGCGGGGCCGCGACTTCGCCAAAGCGCTCGAGTCGAACGGCGGTACACGATCACACATCCGCGCCACGTCCGAATTACGCGCGGCGTCCATTTTTCGCGATGCGACCGATGACACTGATGCCGGGCCCACTACCTCCGTCGCAACACCGAAGTCCGACGCTGTGGCACCCACCGCGCGATCCGCTGCAAACGCGCCGACCAAACCTGCCGCATTCGCTGCCCCCGCGAGCAAAAACGGCTCTGTTCCCCATGCTTTACCGGACAGCCACGTCGACGATGCAGTCACGTCTGCCCGACCTACACCGGCCGACGACGAGGTCGACGAGTCGGCCGAGGCACGCAAGCGCCGACTGAAGCACTCCGCCGCGATCGGTGGTGTGATCGTGGTCGTACTGCTGGCCTGGTTCGTGGGTGTCCGAGCGTTGCGCTCGGCGTCTCAATCCAATGACACACCAACCACTGTCGAGACCACCCCGGCCGAGCCCACAGCCGTGATTCCTGCATTGTCTACCGCGCCGCCGGCGTTCATCGCCCCACCACCGCCACCCCCGGCGATCGGCCCGCGGCCCGTCGTCAGCACGCCGGTCACGACATTGCCGACGACCACCAAGCCGACGCCGAAGGCGACCACCACCGCGCCGGCGCCGACGACGATGCCGCAGACGACAGTGCCGCACTCGACGACTTCACCGAGATCAACGACGTCACCGACGCCGCCAGGCGGCCTGGACACCCGCCCGGCGGTCGGCATGCCATGTGGCACGGAGGGCTCCTCGGCCGTTTCGAACTCGGGCGGTGCGGTGAACTGCGTCAGCACGCCGGGCGGGTTCGCCTGGGAACCACCCGGAGGGTGACCGGCGCCGCGGTCTTCAGCTGCCGTCCGACAGCACCGCGATCAGGGCGTCGATGACGTCGCGGCAGTCCGTGCTATCGGCAGGTAACCCTGCGAGCATGGACTGCAACAGCTTTTGCGCATGCGATCGATTTCCCGACGCGACGAGCGGGCGCACCTGATCGACCGCAGCAGCCAATTGCGGGTCGGCCCCGGTGAGGTTGTCGACGGCGGCCGCCAGCACATCGATCAACTCCCAATCGCGGTACAGCGCCAGCGAGCGTTCGTAGAATGCGAAGCCGCTCACCGGTTCTCCCCGCAGCGTTCCGCGGTAGCGATACGGTCCTTCCATGTATTCGATCGGCAGCCCGTGTGCGGGCGCCGGCACCATGGGCTCCCCGGTGAGATCCAGTTGCAAAGAGGCACATTGCAACCGGTGGCGATCCGGCATGAACCGATTCGGGGCCAGGGGCCGCACCAGCGGCCGAATGGAATCAGGCCAGCGGACATAGCTGCTCACCGTGACGTCCACGTCTTCCGCGCACTCCGGAGCCCTCTCCGGGTCTGGGTAGCTCACCGTCACACCGGTGAATGGTTGCGGCACATTGCCGTCCGTCCGGTCAAACTGACGCCAGATGCTCATGTCGACGCCATTGTCGAGGTTGATCGTGCGCCATTCGTGCGACCTGGCTCGCGGGTCTCCGCCGGTTCCCCCACCGCCGGCGTATCGGGGAAACCATTGTCTGTCAATGTGTCCCGCGTTGCCGCTGACATCTTCGTGCCGATCGCCCCAGCGCAGCGTTCCGCTCATCGCCAAGCCGGTTTGGAAATACGAGTAGGTATCGTCCTGGCCGAAGCAGGTGATCTTGCCGTCGAAGGTGTCCGCACCGACGGGTACCGGCGCACGCGTGGGCGTGACATCCAAGTCCAGTTCCATCGATTGGCCGGCCTGATCGACGCCGCGCAGGCTGACCCGGTAAGTGTAGGGCCGCAATTCGCCGTGGTCGTCACGGCACGCTGTCCACACCACCGGCCCGGCACTGCTTTCGTAATGGATGTCGAGATATCCGGCGGACATCGACATCCTCTGACGCGCACCGGGCTGCATGTTCTCAGGCGGCATGTCGTAGTCGGTGTAGGTTCCGTATTCGCCTGTATCGCAGTCGAATAGCGACATCGTGTAGAAATCGGCAACCACGGTGCCACCCGGGCGATTCTTGTTGAAGATGGTCAGGAATGCGAACGAGCGGCCCGTTGCGCCGGTCAGCTCGCCGGCGATGAACCAGGTGTCGGATTCCTGGTCGGCATGTAAGCCTTCGGCGACGGGGAAATCCAGCGCACTGTCGCCTGATACCAGGCGGAACGGATACTTGCGCCAATCAGTGTTCATGTCCCGCCTCGGGTGTCTCGATCGCGTCGTACTTGTCGGCCCCCAGGAACTCTCGCACTTTCTCGATGTGGTCGTCAGCACCCAGCTCGAGCGTTTCGGCCGCCAGTCCGTAGTCCACGATCGCGATCGCCGCCTGAGCAAGGTGCTTAGAGAACGCCCGCTTGGTGGTCTGCAAAGCGCGGGCCGGCTGAGCCGCCAGCCGGGCAGCCAGTTGCAGCGCCTGCTCCATCAACGTCTCGGCGGTCGTGACCCGATTGGCCAGACCCAGCTCCGCCGCCAACGTCGCCGGGATGCGCTCGCCGGTGTAGACGTACTCCTTGGCGCGGATGAGGCTGGTCATGTACGGCCACAACAATGCGCCACCGTCGCCCGCGGTCAGACCGATCGACACATGAGGATCGCACAGATAGCTGCGCTCGGACATCAACACCAGGTCGCAGCACAGCGCCAGCGAAGCACCGAGTCCGACGGCGGGGCCGTTGACCGCGGCCACCACCGGCAGCCGAAAGTTGATCATCGCGTGCAGGATGTCCGCCGCTTGGGCGGAGATGCC
>DASXJI010000130.1:0-14737 GCA_036497495.1 Mycobacterium sp. | reverse complement strand
TGCGCTTGTGCCGTCGTGGTGCCATGCGCCGTTGATTCGGCCCTCGATGGGGCCACCTAGTTGGATGGCCTGGTGCAGCGGTTCGCCGTCGAGAATGTGGTCTGCCGGTCGCGTGCAGTGGAAGGTGTGAAACGGACCCTCCGCCGGACAGATGTGACCGCACAAACCCGCGTCCTGAAGTTCTTTGTCGTATTCGCTCATTAGTTGTCTCCGATCATCGGCAAGCTAGGCGGCCCTTAGATATGCATGGCGTTGCCGGTTTTGGGGTCGCCTCTTGTCACGTTGGTTAGGTGCGCGTCGTCGCGCGGATGGCCGTAGCTTGGACTCATCACAATCTTACGGGTGATCGGGCCGACCTGATCACTGGCGGGCACCAGCTGTGATGTATCGCACGGGGTTCGACATCCAAAGGGCTCAAGAGGAGCCGGCACGGCCGTGGGCGTTTACTCTCTGCTTCGACAGCCACGAAGATGACGACCAACAAAGGAACGCGAAAAACCGACCGGTAGAAATGTGAGCGGTCTAGTACTTACCTTTGCACCAAGGACGAGTTAGGGAATTGGAGCAATGGCCCCAAAACGGGCGGTTGTGGGGATCATGGGCCGTCCCTCTCGTAAATGGCGATGCCGCCGCACGTTACGCCCGCGCATGACCCGGGAAGGCGCCGCCGACCTGGTGGGAGGATCTCGGGACCGCTGACACGTCCTGGATTTTCGATGCGACGGGGACTCGTCTGACTTGTTTGCGCTTCGGCTCGCCCGTTCAGCTTGGGCGTTCAAGTTCTGTTCGGGCTCGGTCGATTTGGTCGTAAGCGTCCTGTTCCGCCTCGGACAACGAAGGAACAGCTCAGACAACGGATCATGAGGCTGGACCGCGACAACCGCGATACCGGCTGGCGCCTCGCTGAGCACCGCCGCCCGGACGGCTACGGCTTGCCGTAATTTCCGCGAGGGAGCAGATGCGTCGCATGGAGGTTGTTGACGCGACTGTGCACATCGGCCCTACGGGGAGGGTAGCCTTCCGCGCTAAGGGGGCAATGACAGGAGCTCTACCTGTGGTCCCCAAACCCAAAGACGCAACATGGATCGGCCCCTGGGAAGAGGGCCGCCGACTCTTTGACGGGCAGAGTTGGACAGTCGAGCACACGACCCATAACGGACGGCCGTACCCCATCACCGTCGCCGTCATCGGCAAGCAATACGACGACGGGCGCGTCCAGAGGCGCATCGCTGTTGACGTCCCTGGTGACCCGATTACGACAGCAGAGGCCCGTCAGGTGATTGAGGCGCTGGCTGAGGCCGTAGCGATGTCAGACACCGGGACGATGGACCGGGCGTCATATGAGATTGCGGAGGGTCCGAAACGCTTTCAGTTTCCCCGGGCGCAGTGACCTTCGGGAGGTCGTGGTCCTCATTCAGCCGAAAGGGACCGGAGTTCCTCGAGCGCCTTTGCCGACTCGCTGCCCGGCTCAGCGTAGTAAATCAGCAAATGCTGCCCACCGGCATGGGGCACATCGAGGCTGCTTCGGTGGAGATAAAGCTCGCCAACTCGGGGGTGACGCATGTGGATGATGCCGGGGCGGTACCCGACATCTGCGCGCGCCCACAGCTCGCGGAAGCGCTGACTGGCAGCTGAGAGCTCGTCGATCAACGCCCGCAATCGAGGATCGCTTTGATCGCTCCCGACAACATCGCGTAACCCACTCACCGCGATCGCGGTCGCCTCATCCCAATCGACATAGAGTTCGCGGGCGGCGGGGTCGAGAAGGCGCCAGCGCAGGAAGTTTGCTCCAGGGGCGAAGCCGGGTGACAGCGCCAGGGCGCAGGGATTCGCGGCCAGCACGTCCTGGCATCTGCTGGCCACAACTGCCGGCATTGGAAATTGATCGATCAGTTCATCCAGCCCGTTCGCAACTGTCTCTGCGGCAGGGTGTGGCCGGCGGCCGCCCTGCGCACTGGCCAGCCGGTGCAGATATTCCGTCGCTTTGACGTCGAGCCGTAGAGCGTGCGCGAGCGCATCCACGACTTGTGCGGATGGACGGGTGTCACGGCCCTGTTCGAGTCGTAGGTAGTAGGCGGAGCTGATGCCGGCGAGGGTTGCGAGCTCCTCGCGGCGCAAACCCGGAACGCGCCGCCGCGCGCCAGCCGCCAAGCCGACCTCTTCGGGACGAACCTGCTCGCGGCGCGCACGCAGATAATCACCCAGCGCGCTGGCTTTGGGTCCCACCGCCTGATGGTAAGGCTGTCCCCGCCACTACCACGATTAATTGGGACTGGCTGCCGATCCGTTTGCCGGAATTCGCAGCGCATGCGGTGCGCTCATGGTTGGCATAAGTATCGGCTCACCCAAAACAAGGAGGACGCAATGTCCACAATCCACTTCCAGCAGACGACTACCTCAACCCCTGAGCAGTTCGTTGCGGGGCTCACTGACTTCGGGCCGGGCCGCGCGAAGCTCTTCCCGAACAGCGCGGATGGATACCTCAAGGTGCATCATCAGGGCCCGGCTGACGCCGACGTCACCGAGGGCTCGGGCGGCATCTGGGAACGCCTGCATTACGACTGGTCCGATCGCAACCACGTCAAGCTCACGACCACCGACTCCAACATGTTCGGCGGCGCCTCGGGCTACACCTACACCCTGACGCGGCAGTCCGACGGATTGACCGACGTAGATGTCGTCATCGTCCGCGAGGGCAAAAACCTCAAGGGAAAGGTACTCGCGGGCGTGCTCGGAACCGTCGGAAAGCGCTCGCTGGCAAAGGCGTTCGCCACCAGCGTCAAGGCCATCCAAGCCCGTAGCGGCGAAAGCGTGGCCGAAGTTCAGTAGCAGGGCTCGCGGCGTCCACCACTGCCGGTTGGTCTACTTCGGCAGTGGGTGGCGCCAGAGCAGGTTCATCCGCGAGAAAGGCGGAAAGATCACCGACACCGACCAGAAGCGATTTCAGCCGGTCAGCCGCCGTGCTCGGCAAGCCGCTTGAGCCGCTTGAGGGTATCGGCTGCGATGCGACCCACCTGGCCCACCGCGACCCGGTCGGCGATATATCCCCAGATCCCACCGGGCGCCTGATACGACAGCCGGAACGTTACCTTGGTGCAGCCATCCCCCGCGTCGCGCAACCGGATCCGGCCGCGCAGCGTCATCCCGGTGATACCGACCCATGCCAGGTCGCGTCGGTCGTCGAACTCCACCACTTCCATCAGCCCGCCGACCGGCACCGAGCCGACCTTCCAGTGGACGAAATAGCGGGCGCCGACACCCGGCGGACGGTCGTTGGCGCTCTCCCAACGCTCCAGGCGCGTCATGAAGGACGGGTAGCTGTCTGGATCGCTGACGATTTTCCAGACCGCGTCACGGTCGGCATCGATGACATTGCGGCGTTCGACGCGCATCAGCCGATCACCGGGAATCGGCGCCGGGCAGCAAGACGGTCGACGCCGGCCTGCAGGCTGGCCATTACCTTGTCGTGCACCGCCTGGTCGTCGCCGTCGACATCGATGGGATGTTGTACGTCGATAGCGATCTTGGTGGGCAGCGGGATGTGGCCGGCCAGGTCGCTGATGTTCAGGCCCCATGGCAGCGCAATAGAGATCGGAATACTCTTGAGCCGCAACAGTTTATCTGCCATCAGCAACTTGGCCAGCCACTGTCCGCGGGACAGGAACAAGGCGGCTTCCTGGCCGCCAACGCTGGCCACCGGCACAATGGGCACGCCGGCCTCGCGCGCCAGCTTCACGTAGCCCATCCGGCCGTCGAAATCGACCTTGTGCCGTTCCCAGGATGGCCGGAAGACCTCGTAGTCGCCGCCGGGGTAGACCAGCAACGCGGCTCCGGACTCCAACGCCAATCGCGCGTTGTCGGGATTGGCTGCGACGGTGCCGAATTTGCGCAACCAGCCCAGCGGCGGTGCTGAGACGACAAGGTTGTGCGCCAATTGATAAAACGGCCGCTCCACCCCGAAGTAGGAGCAGAACGCCAGCGTGAAGACAAACGTGTCGGGCGGGACATTGCCCCCACTGTGGTTGCCGACGAGCAAAACCGGCCCCTCGGCGGGAATGCGGTCGAGGTGCTGCACGTCGGCCCGGAAATACAACGACGCCAGGAGCCATGTTCTGGGCAATTGGTCACGGATGTAGTCGGGGTCCCGTTGGTCCAGATCGGCCTTTGGGACCCGAGATGCGACTTGCTCCCGCACCCAATCCTTGAAGTCGCCCAACGTGGCCATAGGCGCTCTATACCCGATTCACGCGTTGTCCAACCGATAGATACGGGCGGCGTTACCGTGGGCGATGAGGTCGACGACGCGCATCGCGTCGCCCACACTCCAGTCGCCGGCATCCACGAATCCGCTCAGCACGTGCTGGATGCCGTTGCGCCACAACGTAGTACCTAGGTAGTGCAACTCCGCCGGTCCGAATCCGTCCGACGAGTAGACGATTTTGCGGAACGGCGCGAGTTCGAGGAGTCGGGCGATGAATGCCGGCGCCCGCGCCCCCAGATGGTTGATGCTCAGACCGCCATCGAGGTAGACGTTGCTGAACGCTTGGGCAAGATAGCCGGCCTCCCGCTCGTAGGGATAGCAGTGCAACAGCACGATCGGGGTGTCGCCGGACTGGCGCAGAAAGTCGAGCAGTAGCAGCGGGTTGGCCTTGTGCAGATCGCACTCCCGGTCGCCAAAACCCACATGGAATTGCAGTGGCTTGCCCGCCCGCAGTGCCTGATGCAGACCGAACCGCAGCAGTACTCGATCGGTGAGGCGACGACCGCCGTCGTCGCGCCATCGGGCGGCCGCTACCGCGACCTCGGCCGCCGACGGCTCGGTCAGGTCGCCGTCGAAGCCGCCGCGGTAAGCCAGGACGGACTTGGTCCCCACGGCCGATGTCATACGTCGCCTCAGGATTTGTTCGAATGCTGACGCGTAGTCACCTGCGGAATCCGCGGCCTGTTCGGCCACCTGTTCGAGGCGGACCACCTCATGGGCACGGTTCGCGGATACCTCGGCGACCTGTGCCACCCCCGCCACGCCCTCGGCGTAGCCGGTGTCGATCAACCAGTCGCTGACGCCGGCTTCGCGCAAAAAGACCCGTGCTAACCCGACTTCGGTGTGCTGGCTGCGGCGTTCCCAATAGTCCTCCGGCTCGGCGTGTTGGGGGAGGCCGAGCAATGGTGCGCAGTGTGCGCGCACGGCGAAGCCCAGTTGGGTGTCGAATCCCGAGTCGAAGTCGGCGAGTGGCTCGACGTCGGCCTCGTTGAGAGCATTCTCAAACCGCGACCGATCCCCCGCTGACAGCCAGCAGCCGTGCGCGTGCTGGTCGATCAACGGCACGCCCGCAATATATTCCGCCACAGCAGACACCGTCATACGCTCCAGGCCATGCGGAACTTGTCGGCTAATTGTTCGCGGTTGAGGTGGGCGTAATGGTCCTGCTCGAAGCGCCGCACTGCGACCACGACGTCAACGGCCGGATCGCCGAGAGTACTACGCAGTCGTGGCGAATTATCCAGTGCCGCAATGGTGTGCGCCTGCACGGTAGACAGTCGAGTAATGCCGGCGCGATTGCGCTCCGCGTCGCTCAGTGCTGCCGGGTCGACCTTCGTCTCGGCGGGCAGCACGGCTTTCTGCGTGATGCCGTCCAGCGCCAGACCCAGGATGGTGGCTGTCGCGAAATATGGGTTGGCTGACGGGTCGACGACCTTGACCTCGAGGTTGCCGCCGTACGGGTTGCCGGGGCCGCCGACGACGAAGCGCAGGGCAGCTTCTCGATTCTCAGTGCCCCAGCAGACGTAGGCGCCGGCCCAATTTCCAGGTTGCAGTCGCAACCCGGACACAATCGACCCGCACAGCATCCCCTGCGCCTCCGGCAGCCCTTGCAGTAATCCCGCGACCGCGCTTTCGCCCTTGCTCGTCATGCCGTGAGTACCCCCGCCTTCGGAGAACAGCGGCCCGATTGAGTTGGTCAGTGAGAAGTGTTGGTGGGCACCGCATCCGGCAGTGCCGACGAATGGTGCTGGTGACAGGCTGACTCGCATCCCGTACCGCCGGGCGACGCGGCCGATGATGATTCGGATCAGCACCAGCTGGTCGACCGCGGCGACCGGTGATTGCGGTGTCAGCGAGATCTCGAATTGATTGGCCCCGTACTCGGGGTGGAACTGCTCGATCGCGACACCGGACACCGACGTCGCCGCGATGACGTCGCGAACGAATGCTTCGTGTTCGAGTACGCCGGCCAGTCCGTACTGCGCCCATTCGGTCGACGGCAGTCGGTGGCCGTCCGGCTGAACTAGCAGGAACTCGATCTCGTGGCCGACCAGCGCCTGGATTCCAGCTTCGGCGAGGGCCGCCTCGACCCGAACCAGGGTTCCGCGGCTGCAGGCCGGAACCGGTGTACCGTCCTGCTCGAAGAATGAGCCGGGTGCCCAGGCCAGTCCGTCGCCGAGAATCCGCATGGCGGACAAGTCAATTCGGATGCGCTCATCACCGACCACCCCGATGTGTTCGGTGAACGCGATGCCGGTCTGGTCGATGGCGAAGCCGTGCCACACCCGGCTGGCGCCGAGGCCCGGGTCGGCAAAGGCGTTGGTCCGGCGGATCGGCACGCTCTTGGCCTGGGTCAGGCCAGCCGGATTGATCACCGTGCCGATGACCGCGTCGACCCCTTCGGCCTCGAGTTGGGCGATGGCCGCGGCGGCGAGCGGTGTGGTCGTCATCTGCCGGGAGCGGGAGTTGGCCGCGGCTAGCAGACTCGGTGGTTCATACCCGGCTCGGCAGGGTCAGCTGGCAGGACTGGCCGATGTCCAGCGTCCGAAGAACCCGTCCCATGCCGATCCAAAGCGCGCACGACAGCGCCAGGTCGGCGAGCAGCTCCTCGGAGAAGTGTTCGTTGCAGCGGGTCCAGAAATCCTCGTCGTCGCGCAGTGCGGTGTGTTCGGTGGCGAACCGGTAGGCGAATTCGGCGGCCACTCGCTCCTGGTCGCTGTATCCGGGCCAGGTGCGCCACTCGCGAGCGTGGTCGTAGAGCTCTTCGTCGACTCCGGCGGCGGGCCCGCCGGCGTCGCGGGTGTTGACGCACACTTCGCATTCGTTTTCGTGGGCGATGACCGTCCGTGCGAGTTCGCGGGTCCGCATCGGCATCCGGTTCTTGCTGTAAACCGCGTTGGCGAACGCGCCGATCGCGCTGCCCAAGTCGGGAGATTTCAGGACCCAGCCTGCGAGGTCGTCGTCAGCGAACGTTCCGATGCGGCTCATGGCGAGATGGTACGCCTCCAGCTGTTGTGTCCCGCAACCCCGAAAAGCTTCGAGGCGCTCGTCGAGCCGTAACGTTATCGATCATTCTGGTCATGTCCATTAACCAACGGCGCCACTTCTCCGATGCCTTAACGTTAGATGTGCGTCGAATTCTATTTGATTTCTAGACATGTACGGAATGTCAACTCTCACGGGTCGGACGAAGACCTGCACATCGCATCGTTAATTCCGGATGCGGAGGCTTCATCGACCGAAATCTGTTGCGCGGCAACGTGACCCGGGGATACTCCGGCGACGAGCCGTGGTGGCGCCCTTCATCGTTGATAGGCGACTCGGCCCAAATTTTCCCTGGATGCAGCCTAAACGTCGACTAATAGAAACTCAGGTGCGCTTAGAATTTGTACATATTCCCAACGTCCTCTGAGATATGCTCGGGCGGTCGGCGACCGTCGGGGGTTGGGCATTAAAAATTATGTGCGAGACGCCGGCGATGGGGTTGCGACCCCATGCACATCCATATCGACATACCCGGATTGGAGACTCGCACATGGGTCGCAACACTCGTACCCGAACGCCCCGTGGCCGCCGGATAGCGTTAAGTTGTGGCACGGCCGCCGGCGCCGCCCTTATTGCCGCGTCGATCAGCATGGGTAACGCACCCGCGGCCCGCGCCGTCGTGGATGCGGATCCGCTCACCGACTTGATCGGGGCATTCGACCCAAATGCGTTTAACTCCTCGGACGCACCGACTGATGCGCTTGGTCTTCTGGGCTACTACACCGACACTTACCTGTTGGGGCCCACCGGCCTTGGTACGGAGCTCGACCCGATGGTTGACAGCTGGCTGACTCCAACCACGTCGGGCGCCGCAAGTGTGCTCGATGCGGATCCGCTCACCGACTTGATCGGGGCACTCGACCCGAGCGCGTTTAACGCCCTGGGTGCACCGGATGACGTGCTTGGCCTTCTGGCCTCCGGCCTTGACGCTGACCTGTTGGCGCCCACCGGCCTTGGTGGCCTGCTTGACCCGGTCATTGACGGCTTGCTGGGTTCGGGCTTTGTCCCTCTTCTGATGCCGGCGTTGTAGCGCCTGCCGTTCGCCGAAGTGCCCGGTACTACGCTTTGGCGATGAGGTGCTATCTGGCTGGCGTGGCCGACAGGTCCCGCCGGCCACCGGTAGAAAGCGATGGCGCCAAACCTATTCGGCCACTCGTCTCACGGCGAAGCGGTACGCCGGAAGCTCACCGTGGAAGCCCGAGAGGAAGTTTCTGGGTCGCGAGCGGGGAAGGCTCGTCCCAGTCCGGTTGCGCGACGATCCGGTGAGTGATCCGGTTGAGTGCAGCCTCGACTTGAGCGCGGTCCGGTCGGCCCTGGAAATCCGGTGAGCGGGTGAGCTTGTCGATGATCCAGCCCTGCAGTAGCGACGAGACGAAGTCGACTTCCCGCGCGCCGGCCGGGGTGAGCCAAAACCGGTCGATGTCTCGTTGTGCATAGACGCCGCGGACCAGGCGATCGAATGTGGGTTCGAGGACCTCGTAAGGAATCCCGAACTGCTCTGCGATGTCGGTGATCCGGGCGATCCCCAATGCCCGCTGATGCCGATTGATACGCAACAACGCCCACAACTCGCCGACGTCGAGCCGACAGTCGGGCCGCATGGCGATGCTGCGCAACCGCATACCGGGTTCGCCACGCATCAGGCGCCCGATCGCGATTTCCAACATGTCCTCGGAAGTCTGCGTGGTCGGCATCGCGAATCCGTCACCGAGGTCGGTGGCGTTGGCGCCGATATCCCGCAGCGGAACCTCGCGGAGGAACAGCGCCAAGGTGAATCCGACGAGCGCGACCGGAACCGCCCACAAGAACACCTGGGTGAGCGACGCCGCGTAGGCGCTGACGATCGGCGCGGCGGCCGCGCGTGGCAGCCGGTGCAGCGCCTCAGGCGAATTCGCCGCTGCCGGTGATGCGCCGCTCGCTGCCAACGCCGCGCCGATCCGGCTATGTAGAAAATTGGTGAACAGCGACCCGAAGATCGCTGCACCGAATGAACTGCCGATGGTGCGAAAGAACGTCACCCCCGACGTGGCGACGCCGAGGTCTTCGAAACTCGACGTGTTCTGCACGATCAGCACGAGCACCTGCATGCACGACCCGATACCGGCGCCGAGGATGAACAGGTAAACCGATTGCAGCAGTGCCGATGTGGACGGGTCCATCCGGGACATCAGAAAAAAAGCAAGGGCCATCACTGCCGTTCCGGCGACGGGGAAGATCTTGTATCGCCCGGTCCGGCCGACCAGGACACCGCTGCCTATCGACGTCGAGAGCATCCCGGCGACCATCGGCAGCGTGCGCAGGCCCGATGTCGTCGCCGAGACCCCATCGACGAACTGCATGTAGGTCGGCAAAAAGGTCAGCGCTCCCAGCATCGCGAATCCGACCACGAACGACAGCACGCAGCACACCGTGAAGACCGGATTGGCGAACAGCCGCGTCGGGAGGATGGGCGCGGAGTCCGGCCCTGATGAACGGCTTTCGATCCAGACAAAGATGCCCAGCGCCGCCGCGGAGGCGGCGAACAGACCGATGATCGTCGGCGAGCCCCACGGATACGTGGTACCACCCCAGCTGGTGGCCAGGGTCAGGCCGGCCGCGCCCAGGCCGACAAACAGGATTCCGGCGTAGTCGATGACCGGCTTCTCGCGCGTGGCCAGCGACGGGATCGCCGCGGCCGCAACGAAGAAGACGACGATCGAGACCGGCACGTTGACCCAGAACGCCCACCGCCAGGTCAGGTGGTCGGTGAAATAGCCGCCCAGCAGCGGGCCGATCACCGTCGTCACCCCAAACACCGCGCCCAACGCACCCTGATAGCGGCCGCGATCCCTTAGTGGAATGACCTCACCGATCAGCGCGGTGGCCGTGACCGTGATGGCACCGCCGCCGATCCCCTGCAGCGCCCGGGCGCCCACCAGCATCGCCATCGACTGCGAGAGTCCGCACAACACCGACCCGGCGACAAAGAACATCACGGCCGCCTGGAATATCGTTTTGCGGCCGAACAAATCTCCGAGCCGGCCGACCAGCGCGGTGATGATCGTCGAGGCGAGCAGGTAGCTGGTGACAACCCACGACTGATGGCCCGCCCCACCCAGATCGGCGACGATCGTGGGCAACGCGGTGGCAACGATGGTTTGGTCCAGGGCCGCCAGCAGCATGCCCAGCACGATCGCCAGGAAGACGAAATTCCGGCGCTGCGGGCTGACCAGTGCGCCGCTGGTGTCGGGGTCTGAAATCGTCTGCGCTTTCGCCATACGCAGCTATACCCGCTCAGTCGCCGGCTTGACCCGTCGTCGGCGGACGCGAAACACACTGAGCCGAGTACAGCTCTTCGCCGAGCTTGTCCATCAGCTGCAGCTGGGTCTCCAGGTAGTCAACGTGGTTTTCCTCGTCGGCGATGATGCCTTCCAGCAGGAAGGCGCTGGTCGAGTCCTGCTTCTCGCGGCACATGATGACACCGGGCTTGAGCCGGTTCAGCACGTCGTATTCGATCGCCAGGTCGGCCTCGAACTGCTCGCGCAGCGTCTGACCGATGCGCAACGAGAACAGCCGTTGGTAGTTCGGCAGCCCGTCCAGCAGCAGAATGCGATCGGTGATGGCCTCGGCGTGCCGCATCTCATCGAACGATTCAGCACGGGTGTGGCCCGCCAACTCGGTGAATCCCCAATTCTCCTGCATCTTAGAATGCAGAAAATATTGATTAATCGCGGTGAGTTCACTGGTCAATTGCTCATTCAGCAAGCGCAAAACGTCGGGATCGCCTTCCACCATCACTCCTCGTCTAGTCGCCGCAGCGCGTGTCGTGGCTACGCTACCGCAGGCCAAAACCCTTGTCACCGAAGGTAATACTCACTCAGGTCAGCATTCCCTAACTATGCAATCTTTTGTTGGAGAAATCAGCGGCTTATTTGACATTTGTTGGGGTAGGCCGAGCGGGGAATTGCTCGCCACCGATCGACGCCTTGTAAACGCCTCCAGGGACTCGGCGCCCCACTGCTGCAACGACCTCACGTTGCAACGAACCGGAACATCAGGTCGACGCCGCAGCTGAAGTTAGGTTAGCCTTCACGAACCTAGTTAGGTTAGACTCCACTAACATGCGGGCTGTTCGGTTGTCGGAGTCTCAGATCTGGGAGGTCGCTGATGTACGTCTGCCTCTGTGAAGGCGTCACCAGCCAGACCGTGTCGGACGCGGTCGCCTGTGGGGCCTCGACCTCCAAAGAGGTCGCCGCGGCATGCGGCGCAGGTCTTGACTGCGGACGGTGCCGGCGCACACTGCGGGCCATCATCGAGGCCGCCGCGCAGTTGCAGCCCACCGGTTCCTAAGTAATCATTTGTCCCGCTTGGCGGTGAAATTCGCCAGGGCCGCCGCATTGGCCTGCCCGCCCAAAAGCTCTGCGAAATGCGCATTTTCGCGTTCGGTCGCCGCGGCGATGTCGGGATGCGTGGGTTCGACGATGGATTGCTTGACCGCGATCAGGCTCGGAACCGGCCGGGAGGCCAGGATTTCGGCGTGCCTGCGGGCCTCGGCAAGCAGGTCCTCGGGTTCACATATCTTCCAGACCATGCCCATTGCCAACGCTTCGTGCGCGCTGACCCATTCCGAGGACAACAGCAGCCAGGCGGCGTTCTGGCGGCCGATCAACTGCGGGAGCAGATACGACGATGCTGCCTCCGGTGCGACGCCCAAGCTGGTGAATGGGCACTTCAGCCGGGCCGTCGTGGACATGAACGCCAGGTCCGCGTAACCGAGGATGGTGGTGCCGATCCCGACGCCGACGCCGTTCACGGCGCAGATCAGCGGTTTGGAGAACCGAGTCAGGGCGTCGATCATCGAGGTGAAATGCGATCCTTGATTGGCCATTTCGGGGTCGGTGATGCGCGCCTGCATCTCGTTGAGATCATTGCCGGCGCTGAAGGCGCGTCCGGCACCGGTTAACAGCACGACAGCGACGTCGGGGTCTTCGGCTGCCGCCTGCAATGCCTCGGCGGTGGCTTGGTAAAGCGCCTCGTTGAACGCATTGAGCACATCGGGCCGGTTCAGGGTGAGCGTGCGTACCCGGTCCTGATCGTCGACCTGGAGTATCACGGGTGTCTCCTCAGCTGTGGAAGGGCGTTTTCAGCACATAGCGACTGGTCGGCACGGTGTCGATGTTCTCGTTGGCGCCGAATGCCGATGTGCTGGCGACCATTCGGGACAGTCGGTGCTCCATGTCGGCGTCGTCGGCCGCGCCGAAGAACGCATTGAGGTCGGTGATGGCCTCGGCGGGGAACAGCTCTTCGACGATGCCTGCCAGCGGCAGCGCATCCGGAGTCAGCGCACGCACCACGGCGTTTTGGGTGTAACCGAATGTGGACTGAGTCTCGATCGCCACCGGCGTGTGGTCATGCTGCCAGCGCCGCAGCCAACTCGCCTGGTCCAGCTCGGCCGGTCGGCGCAGCAACGCCACGTTAGCCAAACCTGTTGTACGGCGGCCTAGTTCGAGGGGTGCTTGTAGCGGGGTCGACTCGGTGACCAGATAGGCCGCGAGTTGATCGCACTCATCCGCCAGCAGCTGCAGCGCCGCCGCGGTCTGGTCGCCGTAGCACTGTTGGGTCCACATACCTACTACGGCGGCCGCGGGTGGGTCGAGCGTGGTCAGTGTCATCAGTGAATGAGTCACCGCAGCATCGCGGACATTGACGGAGAGTCCGGCGACGCCGAGCGCAAGGATCGCGTCCGCGACGGATCCCCGCTGCCGTTGACACCAATCCTCGTCACGATCGGCGGACATGAGTACCGCGACTACCTTTTCCATAACCGAAACCTATTCCGAGCCGTCGCGCGCCCAGCGCGGTTGGATGAATACACCTTCGGCCTCCACGGTGATTCCCTCGTCGTCGGCGAGATGGCCGACGGCGTAGGTCTTGATGCCCTCCGTGTGGGTGGTCGTGGCTTCGGCGTGTAGCCGACCCAAGCGGGTGGCCCGCACATAGCGGAAGCTGATCGTCCCGGTCAGACGCGGATTGATGCCATCGCTGGCCGCCTCCCCCAGCAGGTGGTCGAGCACGAGTGCGGCCACACCGCCATGGACGTGGCCGGGCGGCCCCTCGTACGCGGCGCCCAGATGGAAGTCGCACACGGATATACCGGTGGCGTCACGACGGATCTCCACCGGCGGCGCAATCGGGTTGCGCAGCCCGACGACGGCGTTTCCCCACGCCATCCGCTCGCCGCTGGCCAGATAGCGCACGCCGAAGCTGCCTTCGGTCTGCTTTTGGCGCAAACGCGCGGTGGCCGAGTCGATCTCGGCCTTAGCCGCCGCGACCGCATCGGTGTCCATCTCGGTTCTGACCGTTGCGTCGATCAACTCCCGGACGGATTCAGCCAAGGGGCCATAGACAGCCCTTAGCCGTTCGACCTCCTCGGAGCTGATGTTCTCCAGTGTGAAGTCCAGCATCAGCCGAAACTAGAACACGTTCACTTCGGGCGGCGTGTTGGGGTGCCGTCGCTACCCCACCGGGCGTACTTCCTGGTCCTCAGCGAGTAGCTCACCGATCAGCCCGGCGAGTTGTCGATACGGCCCTTCACGCCCGCTGGACGACCGGAACACCAACCCGATCCGCCGTCCGGGGCGAGGTGCGGCGAAGTACGCCAGTTCCAGGCGGCTGCGCGCAGTTTCCACCGGCACCGCGCTCTGCGGGACCAACGTCACGCCCAGCCCGCCGGTCACGCACTGGACAGCCGTGGCCAGCGATGCCGCCCGGGTGTTGGCGAGTTCGGCGCGCACACCCGCCTTGCGGCAGACGTCGAGTGCCTGGTCGCGCAGGCAGTGGCCCTCGTCGAGAAGCAACAGCGGCAGCTCGGCCAGCGCGCTCGGCGGCACTCGTCGCTTGCCGCCCAGCGGATGCCCCGGCGGCAGAGCGAGTACGAAATCTTCGTCGTAGACCGGGATTTCGGTGATGCCGCTGGCTTCGGCCGGCAGCGCGATCAGCGCCGCGTCCACCGAACCTTCACGCAGCCCGGTCAATAGCCGTTCGGTCTGATCCTCGATCACCCGCAAGGCGAGCCCGGGCAGCCGATCGGCCAGCCCGGCCAGCAGCGCGGGCAGGACATAGGGAGCCACTGTCGGGATCAGACCCAGCCGGATGGTGCCCAGCAGCGGGTCTGAGGACCCGGCGGCCGCGGCGCTGAACGCCGTCGCTGCCTCGATCACCGCTTGCGCTTGCGGTAGCAGTGCCCTCCCCTCACTCGTGAGGAAAACTCGCCGCGTCGACCGCTCAACCAATTGGGCCCCAAGACCGGTCTCCAGTGCCGACAACGCCTGCGAAAGCGTCGACTGGCTGACACCGAGAGTTGTTGCGGCGCTGCCGAAGTGCTGCTTTTCGGCGACAGCGACGAAGGCCCGCAGCCCGGCGATCGTCGGCTGATAACTCTTATCGGTCATA
>DASXJI010000129.1:0-2535 GCA_036497495.1 Mycobacterium sp. | reverse complement strand
CTGCCGCTGGCCGAACGGGTCGCCGAGATGCGCAAGCCCGAGGTGTGCGCCCGGATCCTCGCCGACCGGCCCACCGTGCAGAGCCATCCTCTGATGTTCCTGGCACAGGCGTGGAACTGGATCTTCCCGCTGACCGATGAGCCCGACTACGAGCCGGATGCCTCGACGTCGATCGCGGCGCGCGCGGCGGCACGCGGTGTCACCCCGATGGAGGAGGCATACGACCGCCTCCTCGACGAAGAGGGACACGCGATGCTGCTCGTCGCGATGGGTAACTACGAGAACAACTCGCTTGACACCGTCGGCAATCTGATCCGCCGTGATGACGTGGTGCTCGGCCTGGGCGACGGCGGTGCGCATTACGGGATGATTTGCGATGCAAGCTATCCGACGTTCTTGCTGGCGCACTGGGCCCGCGACCGTGCCGCAGGGCGGCTGAGTGTTGCGGACGCGGTTCGGATGATTACGACGGTGCCCGCGCGGGTCGCGGGGCTTGCCGATCGCGGCCGAATCGCGTTGGGGTACAAGGCGGATCTCAACGTCATAGACCACGCCGCGCTGCGCCTGCACAAGCCGGTGATCACCAACGACCTGCCCGCAGGCGGCCGTCGCCTTGACCAGACCGCCGACGGCTACATCGCGACGGTGGTGTCGGGCGAAGTGATCGCCGAGAACGGCCTGCCCACCACCGCACGCCCGGGCCGGCTCGTACGCGGCCGCCAGCCGGCCCCCGCTTAGGCCCAAACGTCGGTGATGGCGGGCGCATTGGCAGCTAGCCCCGTCTTGGGCAGCCCGTACATCTCCTCGATGGTCGAGAGCACGTTGTAGTGGCTGATCGGTTCGGCGTATGTGCCGGGCCGGACGTTGGCGCCGTAGATCATCGTCGGAATTTGGTTGGAGGGGCCGTTGTCGTCCTCGTCCCAAGTCACAATGAGCAGGCTGTTGTTGGCGACAGCCCAATTGGCATAGCGCGTCAGGTTGGTCGCCAACCAGGTGTCGGCTTGGGCGATGGTCCCGTCGTGCATGTCGTTGTCGAGATTGGGAATTACGAACGAGACGGTCGGCAGGCTCCCGTCGTCGGTGCGGGCGTTGAATGCGCTGAACGGCAACGAGGTTTCAGGCGGCAAATTGGTGAAGTTGGCCCACGGCACGTGCTTTCGCGCGTACTTGCCCGCCGCGCAAACCGGCGAACCGACCGCGGGAAGGTCTTCGGCGAAGCCCGCGAACGTGTAGCCCGCCGCGAGCAGTTCTGTGCCGATATTCGGCGCAGCACCTCCGTTGACCGGGCAAGCGTCAGAAGTCAGGCCGAAGGTGCTGCCGGAAAACAGCGCGAGATAGTTCGGCTCGCTCGGATGCGTCTCGGCATACGACTGCGTCATCAGCGCACCTTTGGCGGCCAGCTGGTTCATTAACGGCGCCGACTTGTTGCCGATCACGTTGGCGCTGGAGTGATTCTCTTCGACAACGATCACGATGTGCGCAGGCGTCGGGATCGACTGGGCGGTGGCATCGGGCACCGGCACACGGCTGCACATCACAGCGACCGCGGCTGCGACACAAGGCCAGTGCCTCATGGCCGCAGTCTAGGAACCGAACCTGACAGCCAGTGGCAGGCCCGCCGTATCCTCACATGATGAGCGTGAAAGTGGATCTGGACCAGCTGGCCGCCGCGCTGGAGGATTTCACGTTCGCGTATCTGGTGACCGTCGGCGACGACTACCGCGCGCACACCGTGGCGGTCGAGCCGGTGTTCGCGGACGGCGTGATCAATGTCGGCCCCGTCGGCGGTGGCACGCGAAGAAACCTCGCACAGCACGACGGTGTCACGCTCGTCTGGCCACCGAGTCAGCCCGGCGACTACACGCTGATCGTCGACGGCAGGGGCCACCCCACTGACGGCGACACCGCGCTGCAGATCGTTCCCAGCCGCGCGGTTCTGCACCGCAAGGCGGCGCCGGACTCGGCCGCGGCCGCCGTCTGCCTGCATGACTGCGTGCCGCTCGACGCAGAAGTCTGAGGCACGAAAAGGCCCGGCTCCCAAAGGAGCCGGGCCTCTTTCGTACTGGGACTTAGAAGTCCATACCGCCCATGCCACCGGTCGGGTCGCCGGCGGGAGCCGCGGCCTTCTCCGGCTTGTCGGCGACGACGGCCTCGGTGGTCAGGAACAGCGCCGCGATGGACGCCGCGTTCTGCAGCGCCGAACGCGTCACCTTGACCGGGTCGGCAACGCCCGCCTTGAGGAGGTCCTCGTACTCACCGGTCGCGGCGTTCAGGCCGGTTCCGGCGGGCGAGTTGGTGACCTTCTCGGCGACAACGCCAGGCTCGAGCCCACCGTTGAAGGCGATCTGCTTCAGCGGAGCCGACAGCGCCACGCGGACGATGTTGGCGCCAGTCGCCTCGTCGCCGGTGAGCTTCAGCTCGTCGAGCGCAGGAGCCGACTGCAGCAGCGCCACGCCGCCACCGGCGACGATGCCCTCCTCGACGGCCGCCTTCGCGTTGCGAACGGCGTCCTCGATGCGGTGCTTGCGCTCCTTG
>DASXJI010000128.1:0-5817 GCA_036497495.1 Mycobacterium sp. | reverse complement strand
AGGTCGGCGCCATGCGGCAACAGCTGGACCAGGATGTCGTGGTGCAGCTTGGTGAAGGCGTCGGTGGCGCGTTGCAGAGTCGCAGCGATCGCCGGATCCCTGGTGGCCTGAATCGTCATCTCGTAGCGCGCTCGGGTGCGGATCAGCTGCGGTGCTTCACCGGACTGGATGACCACCTTGGCGAGCGCGGACGGCCACCCATCCTCGTTGCCGGCGCTGTCGGCTACCGCCTGCAACGTCGCCAGGTCGAGTTCGACCATCCGCTCGGCGACCGCGTGCAGCAACGCCGAGCGGGTGCGGAAGTAGAACGAGGTGGTGCCATCGGGGACACCGGCGCGGCCATCGACCTTCAGATGGCTCAGGCCCTTTGCGCCGTCGTCGGCGAGCAGCTGTATCGCCGCATCGCAAAGTTCACGGCGGCGTTGGTCGGGATTGGGCTTGCGTCTGTTCGGTATCCCGGCAGTGTAGCGGCGGGTCACCCGCGGTTTTGGTGTCAAAGCACATCCTGGCGGCGAGCAAGGGTTTTGTTTCGGTTCCAAGCTACTCTATATTCGTAGTGTCAGGCGAGAATTGTGCAACAACGTCGAACGGACAACACGTGGCCGCTCCAACCAGCCCGCTCCAGCAACTGCATCGTCCGATTCCTCTGCCGCGGGCTTCGTCGCCGCGCTCGGACCTCGACGATTTCGGCCGCTACCGATTTCAGGTGGTGGCCGCCAACATCGCCGACGCGGTGATGTCGATCGGCGGCCTGATCTTTGACCGGGCGATGGCGGGATGGGATGTCAGCGTCGTGGTCGACGGCGGTTCTGATCGCGTCATCGACGACCGGCCGATCCGGATCCTGGGCGGCAGAGTCGCCAAACGGCTGGAGAGCCTTGTCGGGCCGCTGGCTCGTCCGCACATTCTTGCGGTCGCGACCGACGTGATGGTCAAAAGCGAAGCCGTCCGGCGGCAGGTGATTGCCGCCGGCAACGACAAAGAGGCCGAGGTGCTGCTCTGGGGCCGCCACCACCCGACCAATCTGAACTGCAGGTTCGTCGCTGCCAGGCACCAGCCGAGTGCGGCTGCCCACATGTTCAAGTCGCACGCACTGGCCGCCGGCGGCGCGCTGGTCCGCCAGCAGGCCGACGAGGGCTTTTACGCGCTGGCCTGATCGTCAGCCGGGCTTACCGGCGGTGACGAACTGCAATGTGCGCTGGGTCTGCTGCTCGATGTCGACCAGGCCCGACGACCTGAACAGGTCGACGAACTCGTGCCGGTCGAACAAGCGCAGCCCGATCATCCGGGCGCTCGCGGTCATCGCCTGACGGACGGGCGGTATCTCGCCCGCGTAGCTGGTCAATATCGCCACCCGACCCCCGGGTCGTAGCACGCGCACCATTTCACGGGTGACCTGAAACGGTTCCGGCATCAGATAGAGCGCGCCGAAACAGCAGACGGCATCGAAGATTTCATCGCCGAACGGCAGCGTTCCCGCGTCACCGCGGACGTAGCAGGTGCGCGGCCCACTGTTGTCCAGCACGGCGCGGGTCAGCATCGGCACGGAGATGTCCAATCCGACCGCTAGACCGTCCGCTGGCAGCTGTTGCGCCAGCTTTCCAGTGAAATTGCCAGGGCCGCAAGCGATATCAAGCAACCTGTGGGTGCCCGACAGGTCTAAAGCGTCAGCCGCGCGACGTTGCTCGCTGCTCGTGGTGACGCCGCTGGCGACGTAGAACGCCACCGGGCGCCACAGCCGTTCGTACACAGTGGCGACCAACGGGCTGTTCATCGCGAGTTGCGCCACCGTCGGGGTTTCGCTGGCGACCGACTCACCAAGCACGTCGAGGAAGCCATGCCGCAGGCTCGCCTCGCGATCGAGCAAATGACGGGTCGTCTCCAGCGGATCCTCGGTGCTGCCCATTTGAGTGAGTCTGCCGGGGCAGTTGTCCTTGCTGCAACACGATCAAAGCCCCTAGCCTTGGCATCATCTCCAAGACGGCGACAGGGGCGGCATGGTGACCGAACTGACCGCGCTGCGCGCCGATGAACTCGCTGCACTGGACATCTTCAAGGGGTGTCCCGCCGAGGACTTGATGCCGCTGGCGGCTAGCCTGCAGCCGCTACAGGCCGCTGCGGGTCAGATCTTGATGAAGCAGGGCGAGCAGGCGGTGTCCTTCCTGCTCATCGCCTCGGGCACGGCCGAGATCAAGCACGTGGCCGATGACGACGTGGTGACCGTCGAACACGTGTCGGCCGGCACGATCGTCGGCGAGATCGCGCTGCTGCGGCACATCCCGCGGACGGCGACGGTGACCACCACCGAGTTGCTCACCGGTTGGATCGGAGACAGCGACGCGTTCGCGCGGCTGGTGCACATTCCCGGGATCATGAGCCGGTTGGTGCGCACCGTGCGCCAGCGGCTGGCGGCCTTTCTCACGCCGATCCGGGTCCGCACTCGCGACGGCACAGAACTGCTACTGCGTCCGGTGCTGCCCGGCGACAGCGAGCGGACGTTGCAGGGCCGCGTCTGGTTTTCCAGCGAGACGTTGTACCGGCGATTCATGTCGGCGCGGGTGCCCAGCCCCGCGCTGATGGACTATCTGGCCGAGGTCGATTACGTCGATCACTTCGTCTGGGTGATGACCGATCAGGACGGCAATCCGGTGGCCGACGCACGCTTCGTGCGCGACGACCACCATCCGAAGGTGGCCGAGGTCGCGTTCACCGTCGCGGACGCCTATCAGGGCCGCGGGATCGGATCCTTTTTGATCGCCGCCCTCTCCGTTGCGGCACGGGTCGCCGGAGTAGACAAGTTCTCCGGCCGCATGCTCGCCGACAACGTGGCGATGCGCACGATCATGGATCACTACGGCGCGTTCTGGGAGCGCGACGACATCGGAGTGGTCACCACGGTCGTCGACGTGCCCGATCTGGACGAACTCTCGTTGAGCCGCGACCTGGTCGCTGAAATCAAACACACTGCGCGTCAAATGATTCGGGCCGTCGGTTAGCATGCGGTTCTGGGCAGCCGCGATGGTCGTCCCGCTGCTCGCCGCGTGCGCCCACCCGACCCAACACGCGCCGGCTCCCTCGGCCGGCGCGGCGGGACGGCACGTCGATCCCGCCAACATCAGGCGGGTGCGGCGCGAGATACCGCCCGGCTACGAGGTGACCACGGCGTCCGAGGTGACCGCGCCGCCAGGCATTTGGGGTCTCGGCGGAACCGGCGTCGCGGACCCGCCGCGCTGTGCGGCGCTGGCCGACCCGGCCGCCGGTCACGGGCAATCCCCGCAAGGCATTTCGGGATCGGGTCCCGGCGGCACCGTGTACGCGGTGGTGGTCGCAGCACCTACCGGCCCACTGGTTCTGGATCAGTCCCTGGTCGCACAGTGCCGGCAGTGGAGCATGACCGGGCTGCGCGCCGGCGCGCATGTCCATCTGGTCGATGCACCCCGCATCGATGGCGCTGAAACCCTGGGTATGGCCGCCGAAATCGTGACGTCGGTCGAAGGCGGCAATGAAATCGGTTCGCGGACAAGCACCTTCACCGCCTATTTGGGCGACTACTATGCGTTCACGACGCTGATCAGTGACCCCGGCTCGCCAGATGCTGCGCTGACACCCCAGTTCGCGGCCAACTTGCTGGTGAAAACGGTATCGGCCTTACGTGGCTGAGGGTGGTGCGTTAGATTGGCGCGAATGATGCGGATTGCGGTAGCGATCGGAAGTGTCTGCCTGTTGGCGGCCTGCTCTCACCCGTCTGAGGCACCGCCCGCAGCCGATATCACGAAGATCGCGCAGGTGAAGTCCGACTTCGGACCGGGCTACAAGGTCAAGGAGACGGCGAAAACCGGCATCGACCCCAAGGTGCTTTCGACACACAAGCTTCCGCCGGGTCTGACCTTCGATCCGCCCGATTGCGCCTCTTTCGTGGTCGGCGAGGACATGCCGGCCGGGCTGCAGGGAAACATGGCCGCGGTGGCCGCCGAGGGGGCGGGCGGCCGCTTCATCACGATGGCCGTGCAGACGTCGCAGCCGGTGCCGTTCAAGGAGCCCGGGCACAACTGCAAGAAGGTGGCATTCCAGGGCGGTCGGGTGCGCGGCCTCATCGAGGTCGTCGACGTGCCGCAAATCGACGGAACGCAGACCCTGGGCGTGCACCGCGTGCTGCAGACCGTGGTGCAGGGCAAGCCGCGCAGCGGTGAGCTGTATAATTACTCCGCACATTTCGGCGACTATCAGGTGATCGTCACCGCGAACCCAGTCGTGGTGCAGGGCCAGGCCGCCAAGCCCGTTGACACCAAGCAGGCCCGCGACCTGCTGGTCAAATCGGTCGCCGCGATCCGCAGCTGAGGCCTACCGGACGTTACTTGGCCGGAACTGAATACTGATCCGCGTCCCGGTTCTGGCCGACGTTTTCGGTACCGAGTGCTCCCAGGTTCGCTGACACGAGCCACCCATCACCAACAGATCGCCGTGCGCCTGGGGCAACCGCAACGACGGCCCACCCCCGCGGGGCCGCAGCGCGAAGGTGCGGGTGGTGCCGAGGCTGACGATGGCCACCATGGTGTCCTGGGTGCTGCTGCGGCCGATGGTGTCGCCGTGCCATGCCACGCTGTCGGATCCGTCGCGATACCAGCACAGGCCGATCGTGGTGAACGGCTCGCCGAGCTCGCCGGCGTAGATGTCGTTGAGCCGCCGCCGAATCCGGGCCAGCTGTGGATGCGGGGCGTCCTCGACGGTGAGGTCGTGGAAGCTCACCAGGCGAGGAACATCGAGCACTCGGTCATACATCTGCCGGCGTTCGGCCCGCCACGGAATCGTCTCCAGCAGTTCGCCCAACAATTCGTCGACACCGGTCAACCATCCTGAGCGGATATCAATCCAGGCTCCGGTGCCCAGCCACCGGCGTTCGTTGCACTCGAACAACGACTCCTGAACCGTGATCGCCACGGCCGCGATTCTATCGCACAATTGTTCGAGCTACAGGCGGACGGCCCCAGGTCCTTGTGCGCTGAGCGCGTCATCGGGATTGAACAGCGCGCATGCCCGCAGGCTAAGGCAGCCGCAGCCGATGCAGTCGGCGAGGTTGTCGCGCAGCCGCTGCAGATGCAAGATCCGATCGTCGAGGTCGGCGCGCCAACCGGCGGACAACCGCGCCCAGTCGCGACTGTTCGATACGCGGCCGGCGGGCAGCGTGGCGAGCGCGTCGCGGACGCGGGCCAGCGGAATGCCCAGCCGCTGAGACATTTTGATGAACGCGACCCGCCGCAGGGTGTCGCGGCTGTAGCGGCGCTGGTTTCCCGACGTCCGCCTGCTGGTGATCAGCCCCTGCCGCTCGTAGAAATGCAGGGCCGAGATCGCCACGCCGGCCCGACTCGCGAGCTCACCGGGGACCAACTCCTGGGCGTCCACAACCTCAACCATACTTCAGGGGCCTCCGCGTTGACCTGCGCGTCGCGCCCCGCTAAGTCACCGACACGCCCGGGATAGGGCACCAAACCATAACGATGAGGCGACCAACCTGTCGTCGTGGTGCGGATCCTGTCACTGTCGTGGGTGTGACTATTGACGTTGACGACGGTATTGCCCAAGCCGCCGAGCTATATACGGACAAACGGCCTTACCGCTGTGCGCGCGGGCACTGGCTGCTGCCGGGACACATGATCGTCAGAGTCGTGCCGTGCGGCTGCAGACGAGGTCGACACACCTCGTGGGAATGCGAATGCGGCGACCTGACCTACGCGCCGGCGCTCAAAGAGTCGTGCACCGTGTCTTAGGCCATTCCCGACACGAAACAGACGCTACGGCAACGGATTACGCGATGCCGCG
>DASXJI010000127.1:0-9430 GCA_036497495.1 Mycobacterium sp. | reverse complement strand
AGTACTCCGCCAACTATCTGATCTCGAACGCGGTGAACATCTACTGCCCGGCCCAGCTGTGGCAGTTGCGCAACTCGGCCGGCGGCTACGTGCCGCCACCTCAGTGACTCAGCGGCGAAGGTGAACTATCCGCCGGTGCTGCCGTTACCCAAATCGGGTGCGTAGGACGGGGGCGGGTAGACACCCCGGAGGAGCCATGCGTACGCCGCGATGCCGTATTCCAGCTCGTCGCTGGCGTCGTAGTCCGGGTTGGGATTCATCTGACTAACCCTCCGTCGCTGATCCTCGTCAAGATGGTCAAGCCTATCGCGCTGGTGTGCCGACCACCCAGTGAAACCGCAGTAGGCGGAGGTCCGCACTCGACTTGCGCTGATTTTAACGATCCGCGATCGACGTGAGTCGTGCCGCGGGCGAACTCGCGCTCTGATTAGGCTTGCCGCGTGCGCCAATTCAGCGTTGTGCTGGTGATGATCAGTCTGATGGCCGCATCCTGCGGCTGGACGCCGCCCGGCGTGACGTCCCATAAGCCGGACACCTGCAGCGACGCCGACGGCCCGACCGCCGATGCCGTGCGGTTGGCCATCGCCACCCTGCCCGTTGCGACGCCCGGGTCCGGCTGGACCGAGGCCGCGCGTGGGCATACCCGCAACTGCCGGCTGTACTGGGTGCAGGTTCAACCCGCACGCGTTACCGTGGCCAGCCCGGTGCAGCTGCTGTTCTTCGACCACAACATCCCACTAGGCACGCCGACGCCGAATCCCAAGCCCCGTACGACAGTCCTGTCGGCCACCGACGACGTGGTGACCGTTCAGTATCAGTGGCAGGTCGCCGGCGATTCGGCCTGCTGTCCCACCGGCAAGGGGACCGCGCAGTACCGGATCGGGGCGGGCGGAAAACTCGTCACCCGTGGAGCAGTGCCGAATCAGTAGAGCCGTCGTCCGCGGCGCCGGGCTCGGGCAGCTTCTCCGGGTGCAGCATGTCGGCGTAGCGCAGCGCCTCGGGAATCCCGAACCCGTCGACCAAGGTTTCGGCGTACGGCCGCAGCAGCCGGCATCGATCGTTGATACCGCGGGTGACCGCCTTGGCGCGCTCGGTGGACAAGAATCGATGTTCGACGTACCAGGCCTTGTCGTCCTCGATCACCGTCAGCGCATAGAGGTCGCAGACCAGCCCGAGGACTTCGCGGGCCTCGTCGTCTTCGCAGGAGTCGAGTCCGGCGACGAACGCCTCCAACACCACCCGGTCGATGTGTGCTTTCGCGGCGTGCAGCACGTGATCCTGCACGGAGTTGAACGCATCGAACGCCGACATCTCTTTTGACTTGGCCTGCAGCCGGCGGGCCACCGAGGCGATGATGTATTGCTCGCGGTCCTCGAACATCTGCACCTGCGTGCCGCGGTTGAACAGGCTGCCTTCTTCTTCGTTGTCCTGCCGCGCGTCGATGATGGTCTGGATGATCGTCTCGGCGGCAGTACGTTTGAGGACCCGCTCGCCGGCGAAGTTGGCCGCGAAGCGCACCCACTCCACCGGGCTCATGCCTTTGATGTCGTCGGCGTAGGCGGTCAGCAGTTCCTTGGCGACCAGTTGGGTCAGCACGTGGTTGTCACCCTCGAAGGTGGTGAACACGTCGGTGTCGGCACGCAGCGCTATCAACCGGTTATCGGCCATGTAGCCCGCGCCGCCACAGGCTTCGCGGGCTTCCTGGATGGCGGTGGACGCGTGCCAGGTGTTCGCGGCTTTCAGACCGGCGGCCCGCGATTCCAGCTCCCGCTGCTCCTCGGCATCGGGGGAGTCGGAGGTCTGCAGGTCGTGGCACTTGGCCACCAGTTCGTTCTGGGCAAACTGCAACGCGTACGACTTGGCGATCAGCGGAAACAACCGACGCTGATGCACCAGGTAATCCATGATCAACACTTCGGCATCGTCGTCGGGTGCGCTGAACTGCCTACGCTGCAAGGCATATCGGGTCGCGATGTCCAGCGCCACCCGCGCCGCGTTGCCGGCGCTGCCGCCGACGGTGATCCGGCCGCGGATC
The DNA here is from genome assembly GCA_036497495.1 of Mycobacterium sp. GTDB lineage: Bacteria > Actinomycetota > Actinomycetes > Mycobacteriales > Mycobacteriaceae > Mycobacterium. Next base: position 7,395 of record DASXJI010000127.1, on the reverse strand, counting down.
AGCGTGCCGATCATCGTGAAGAACCGGCGGTTGGGGTTCTCGATCGGCGAGGTGTAGGTGCCGTCAGCCGCCACGTCGCCGTACTTGTTCAGCAGGTTCACCCGTGGGACCCGGACGTGGTCGAACATGATGCGACCGTTGTCGACGCCCGGCAGTCCACCCTTGTATTGACAGTCCGAGGTCGTCACGCCAGGCAGGTCATTGCCCTCGTCGTCGCGGATCGGCACCAGAAAACAATGCACCCCATGGTTGACCTGCTCGCCGTCCTCGGTGGTGATGAGCTGAGCGAAAGCCGCTGCGATAGTGGCGGTTTCGGCGGCCCCGCCGATGTAGTCCTTACGCGCGTTCGGAGTCTCCGAGTGGATCACGAATTCCTGGGCGGCTGGGTCGTAGGTGGCCGTCGTCTCGAGCGATTGGACGTCGCTGCCGTGTCCGGTCTCGGTCATCGCGAAGCAACCACGCAACTCGAGGTTGATGATCTTTTTCACGTACGCCTCGTGGTGGCGTTCGGTGCCGAGGTTCTCCACGGCTCCACCGAACAGGCCCCACTGCACGCCCGCCTTGACCATCAGGGACAGATCAGACATCGCGAGCATCTCGATCGTCGTGATCGCGGCCCCGACGTTGCCGTTGCCGCCGTGTTCTTTGCGGAAGCTGTCGGCGGCCGCGCCCGCGGCGGCCATGATGCGCATCTGCTCGGCAACCTTGGTGCGGGCGATCACCGTGTTCGGTGTGTAGTGCGGGCGGAAGATCTCGTCGGTCAGCCGCTCACGCATCTGGTTCTTCACATCGCGCCAACGTCCGTCCAGAGAGTTGCGCAAATGTTCCGCAGTAGTGGTCATACCCGACGGTAACCGATCGGGATCCGCGGCCGAAGGTAAGCTCCGGCAGGTCAGCCGACATTTGACGGCGCGACGCCAAGTTGAACGTTCCGTTAACCAGAGGTGTCTATAGTCTGTCCCGCGGCCACGGGCATGTGGCCAATGGAAGGTGTGACATGGAAAGGACTACCCGCGCTTTCAGCAAGGAGGGCGCGGTTGAGATGGAGGTCGTCGCTGCGGCCTTGCAGCCCAGGTTCGCCGTGGCCGCCGGACCAGAGCAGACGGTCTCGCGCACCTGGCTGGACACCTTTGATTGGCGGCTGCACTCCGCGGGGATATCGCTGGAGTACGTCGAGGGCGGGCCGCTGATCCTGCAGTTGCCCGATGGATCCCGCCTGCAGGCCCCGCTGGCGGGGCTGAAATGGCCCGCTCAGGTACATGACTTGCCGCCCGGGCTCCTTCGCGATTCGATTGCACCGATCATTGCTCCGCGTGCGCTGGTGCCGGTTGTCACCGTGCAGTGCGCCGCCCAGGAAAGCCGCGTGCTCAATGCCGACGACAAAACCGTTGCCCGGCTGCTGACCGAAAGCGTCGACGACGGCACCAGCCAGCTGCGGATCCAGCCGCTGCGTGGTTACGACGCTGCCGGTGAGCGGATCGCGAGTCTGCTGGCCCGCGTGGACGGGCTCACCGCGGTGACGACGACGCCGTACGACCTCGCGTTGATCCACGCGAGCCGCAGCCCCGTCAACGGAGACGGCGGCACGTCGCAGATGCGGGCCGAAACGCCTGCGGCGGTGGCGGTTGCGGAGGTGCTGGCGGGGTTTGCAGCGGCCATCGAGGAGAATGTGCCGGGCACCATCGCGTCGACCGACATCGAATTCCTGCACGATCTACGGGTTGCGGTGCGCCGGACCCGTTCGATTCTCAAGCTTGTCGGCGACGTACTGCCTGAGAACCTGGCCGAGCGGTTCCAGCCGGAATTCAAATGGCTGGGCGATCTGACGACGCCGGTCCGCGATCTCGATGTGTACTTGCTCCAGTTCGACACCACGGCTGCTCGACTCACGTCGGCAGCTCCACATGACCTCGACCCGTTCCGTTCATTTCTGGTGCGGCACCGCACGGCCGAACGGCGGCGCCTGGTGCGGGGGCTGCGATCACGGCGTTTCGAGCAGCTGATGGCGGAATGGCGCGACTCGCTGGCGCAGGTGAGCGCCGACGCCGAGGATGGGCCGACGGTCGCGATGCTGGCACGTCAGCGCATCACGCGGGCCTACCAAAACGCGGTGCGGCGCGGTAAACGAATCACCGAGGAATCGCCGAGCGACGACGTGCATGCACTGCGCAAGCGGTGCAAGGAGCTGCGCTACCTGCTCGAGGTGTTCCGGCCGGTGTGCGCCAAGACGGCACACCGACGGCTGCTGAATGAGCTCAAGTCGCTGCAGGACACCCTCGGCGACTTTCAGGACGGCGAGGTGCAGCGCGAAGCTGTCCGCGAATTCGCCGCGGCGATGATGGAGCAGGGGGCGGCACCGCCGGAGACGGTGTTGGCGATGGGGGAGATGGCCGCCCAACTCGACACTCATCAGCTGAACGCGCGGGCAGCGCTGGCTGGCCGGCTACAGCCGTTTCTGGCCGACGAAAACCGGGCCCTGGTGAAAGCGCTCGTGCGCTGATGAAGGTCTACGCGACGTACAACATCAAAGGCGGCGTGGGCAAGACATCGACCGCGGTAAACCTGGCGCACATTGCGGCGCAAGGCGGTTACAACGTATTGCTGTGGGACCTCGACCCGCAGGGCGCGGCGACCTACATGTTCCGGGTTCGGCCCAAAGTCAAGGGCGGTGGCCGGGCTCTCGTCGACGGCTCGCGAACCCTCGACGATGCGATCAAAGCGACCGATTTCGACGGACTTGATTTGCTGCCAGCCGATTTCAGCTACCGCAATATGGATGTGCAGCTCGACGACATGAAACGGCCGACGCGACGGATCCGCCAACTGTTGCGGCCGATGGAAGGTCAGTACGACGTCGTCTTCCTCGACTGCCCGCCCAGCATTTCGTTGTTGTCGGAAAACGTCCTGCACGCCGTCGATACCCTGCTGGTGCCGATGATCCCGGCAACGTTATCGGTTCGCACCTTCGATCAATTGACAAGCTTTGTCAGCGATTTCGACGGCCGCCGGCCGCTGGTGCGGGCGTTCTTCTCGATGGTGGACCGTCGCAAGCGGTTGCATTGCGACCTGGTGCAACACCTGTCCACCGAACGAGAAGGAATCCTGACGACCGCGATTCCGGCGCTCTCGATCATCGAGCAGATGGCCGAACATCGAGGGCCGGTGACGGCTTTCGCGCCACACAGCGCCGCGTCAGATTGCTATAGAGCGTTGTGGTCGGAGATCAATGGGAGTTGATGCCGGCGCGACGGCCGCCTCAATCGCCAGCGCAACGCGGCGGTAGCGACAACGCCGAACCCGATCAGGACGCCCATGTCGAGCAGCCACTGGCCGGACGAGTGCTTCCATGAGTCATCGGCCTCGGCAAGGGGATTGACCGCGTGTACGTCGACGGTGGCAGCCGCGGCGGCGAAACCCCATCGAGACGGCACCAGCCCGGCGATCTGCTCCAGCGGAAATCGGCCGGATATCGGGAACAGCGCCCCGCTGAACACCATCGAGATCAGAACGATCAGCACGGCGGCCAGCATGACCTGCTCCGAGTACGTCGCAAGTACTGAGAAGCCAAGCGCGACCATCGCCGAGACGAAGACGGTGACGGCCAGCGCGACGAACAACTCGACGGTGGCCCCGAGCTGCCCGTGGCCGAGTAAAGCGCCGCCGTGGGCGGGCGCTCCTGTGCCGACGGCCGCAACGATCGTGATGACGGCGGCCTGGACGATGGCGGTGAGGCTGTAGACGATGACCTTGCCGGCCAGGAATGCCGACGCGGACAAACCGTGCGCTTGTTCGCGCCGGAAGATGCGCTGTTCGCCGAACAGGTCGCGGATACCCAGAGCCGTACCCATCAGGACGGCGCCGACGGCGAGCACCGCGAGGATCTCGACGGCCTGGTCGGGGCTGCTACCGTACCGACTCGCCGGGCCAAGGCCGGCGTCCCCGGGCACCAGCAGCGAGATAGCACCGATAAGCAGCGGCAGGATGGTCAGGAAGATGAAGTAGCGCTGATCGGCCACCATCAACCAGGCCTGCCGTCGGGTGGCGATGATGGTCTGGCGCAACAGGCTTGGCAGTGGCGGCGGAGCGGGGTGCTCGACGGACTCCGGTGGCTCCGGGTCCGCGGCCGGTGCATCTTGTTGGCGGCCCAGGTACTCGTCGTGCGCGCCATATGGATCTGAGCGGACACGCTTGAGGATTACCTCCCAGTCGGTCGAACCCAGCTGTGGGCCGATCTGGGAGGGTGCCCCGGCGAACACGGGAATGCCCGTCGGCGTCAGCACCAGCACCCGGTCGCACGCGTCGAGGTTGCTGGGCGCGGTGGTCGCCACCACGACGACACGCCCCTCGTCGGCGAGTCGCCGCAACGTTTCCGACATCTCTTGTTCCGCTGCGGAATCGAGGTCGGCAGTCGGCTCGTCGAAAACCAGCAGCGACGGTTCGGTCAGCAGTTCCACCGCCAACGATGCGCGCTTTCGCTGTTCAACTGTCAGCGTGCCTGCCTTGACGGTGCGTAGCGAGCTCAGCCCCATCTTCTCGAGTACCGAGCGCACCACCTCGCGGCGGTGATCAGCGGAAGTACCCGGTGGCAAACGCAATTCGGCGGCATAGCGCAACGCTTGCTCGAGGGCCAGTTGCGGATGCAGCAGATCGTGACGCGGCACCAATCCGACATGCGGTCGCACGTCATCTGCGGCGACATCGTGACCGTCGAAATCGACTGTGCCGCCGCTTGGTTGGATCGCGCCGCCCAGCACGTCGACCAGAGCGGACGTGCTCGCCTCCGAAAGCCCGACGACGGCGGTCACCGTGCCCGGCGATGCGGTGAAGGACAGATCTGCCAGCGCCTGCTCGCCGTCGACGCTCAGCCGCACCCGACGCGCCTGCAGCGCGCCGGTGATGCTCACCCGCTCCGGCGACGGCGATGGGATCTTCTCCGTGACGGGCTGCTGCAGCTGAGTGGTCGGTGCGGCCTCCTGCGGCCGGGGCTGCGGCCGTCGCGGCAGCAGCTTTTGCATCGCACCGGTGAGCCGCGCGGTGACCACCGTCCGCCTCGGCGCAGGCGGAGGAAAGGCCGCCGGCGAATCCGGCTCAGGCTGCTGTGGCGGTGGCCGAAGCGGCGGCGGTGGAGGAGGTGGTGGTGGTGGAGGTGGAGGTGGTGGTGGCGGCGGTGGAGGTGGTGGTGGTGGTGGTGGTGGTGGCTGCGCATGAGGCGGCGGTGGCGGAGGCATCGGCGGGGGTGGCGGCGGAGGCGCCGCCCACGGCGGCGGGCCCGGCATCGGCCGCGGCGGAAGAGGAGGACGTAGCGGCGGCGGAACCGGCGGCCAGTTGTGGTGAACGGGGCGTGGTGGTGCAGCTGCGGGTCGCATCGGTGGTCGCGGCTGGGCGTGCGGCGGCGGTGGAGGCGGGGACGCGAGCCGGAAGACCAGCCGTGGCCCGTATTGCGGGTCACCGAGGGTGATCGCTCGACCGTCGTGGATGAAGACGGTCGACATCCGCACGCCGTCGACAAAAATCCCGGCTTCGCTGCGATCCACGGCGATCCACTGGTCGCCGTTGTAATGCAGCACCACCAGCGGCGGGGTCGCCGACGGGCCCGCGGCCTCGAGGCGGATGTCGGCGCTGCTGTCGAGCCCAACAGTCACATCGCGGCCGGTGGGAAAGCTGTACCTACGAGGGCCCAGCCAGACGATCAAGAGGGGGCCGAACGTTGCCGTCGACACAGCCACCCCCTTTGACGCCCACAGTCTTGACTCGAAAGACCATTATCCAGCCCACCATCATTCGCCGAGAACCGACCGTAGGCGTAGGCGCCGGCAAGAGACCGGCAAGTCAGCCGCTAGCGAGACGCACCTGGTCGCGGGAAGGCGGACGCATCCTCGAGCAGTCGGCGCAGCACGGTCACCGCGTCGTCCAAGGTCTGTCGATCCGTGGCACTGAGGCGGGCGAGCTGTGGCTCGATCGCACTGGCGCGATCGGCCCGGACTCGGTTAAGGGTCTGTAAACCCTCGGTCGTGATCCGGATGCGGACCGCCCGGGCGTCGCGCGCGTCCACCGTCCGGGTGACCAGGCCGGCGTCTTCGAGCCGTCGCACCTGCGTGGTCATCGTCGGCTGGGAGCAGTGATCCACCGCGGCGAGGTCGCAGATTCGCGCCTCGCCGTGGGCGTCTATGGTCGACAGGAGGCGGGCTTGTGCGGCTGGCAATTGCATCTGAATGCGTTGCGTGGCATAGCGATTGAGTCGCGCGACCACAGCGAGCAGATCCGCGCCCAGCCCGGCGACAGCCTCCTCGGCCACACCACGCTGAGTGGTTACGGATGTCGTCATGCATATATAGTTGCATAGCTAGGCTATCTAGACTACTGAACTGCCTATTTCTGCCGTTAACTGAAATGAACCGCCGATGTTTGCTAAAGGGGAACACCCCTGACAGCTGGCAGAATTGATGAGATGAACGCGACTCGCCCTGCATCGGGGACCCCTGGTTCCCGATCGCTGCGTCCCGGCGAACTCGCGCAGTCCTCGGTCATGGCCGCGTTGTGCGCGGCCACCGCGATCGTCTCGATCGTCGTCCCGTTCGCCGGTGCGCTGTCGTTGCTGGGCACTGTGCCGATGGGGTTGCTGGCTTACCGCTACCGCTTCCGGGTGCTGATCGCCGGGACGGTCGCCGCCGGTTTGATCGCCTTTTTGATCGCCGGCCTCGGCGGCTTGATGACGGTGGCCAACAGTGCCTACGTGGGCGGACTGACCGGGGTCGTCAAACGGCGGCAGCGCGGCACCGGGACCGTGATCGTCGTTTCCATCCTTGCCGGAGCGGTCTTCAACGCGTTCGCGGTCGCGGCGTTGGCGCTTCTCTCTCGGCTGCGGCACCTGATCTTCGATGCGATCACCGCCAACATCAACGGGTTTGCGGCCGTCCTGACGGGAATCGGGCGCTTCGTGAAGCAGCATCCATTCCCGTTGAGCGGACCCATCGCGAATGGACTCGACAAGACAGCCCACGGGCTCCAATGGTTCCTCGGCGAGGCGCTGCACTACTGGCCGTGGCTGATCTTTGCCAACGGCGTCGTCTCGATCGTGGTCGTGTCGCTGATCGGATGGTGGGCGCTGTCGCGGGTGCTGAATCGGATGCGCGGCATCCCCGACGTGCACAAACTGGACGCACCGCTGGACACTGGGTCGGTTGGGCCCGTTGGACCCGTGCCGGTGCGGCTGGACGAGGTTCGTTTCCGCTATCCGAATACCGACCACGACGCGCTGCGCCCGGTCAACCTGGAGGTCAAGGCCGGCGAACATTTGGCCATCACCGGGGCCAACGGTTCTGGCAAGACCACGCTGATGCTGGTGCTGGCCGGCCGGGAACCGACATCGGGCACCATCGAGCGTCCCGGGTCGGT
>DASXJI010000126.1:0-5343 GCA_036497495.1 Mycobacterium sp. | reverse complement strand
CCGGATCACGTCGGACATCGGCAGCAGGGTGCCGCCGGCGGTCAACGCTTTGCCGGCGCTGGCTTCGAGGTCGCGCAGGGTGGTGGTGACGATGATCGACGCGGGTAAACCGTTGTGTTGACCCAGCTCGCCGGACGCCAGCAGAGCCCGCAAGCCGGCATTGAGCGCATCGTGGTGGCGTTGTCCGGCGCTGCGGGCGTCGCCCTGGATGGCGGCCTGCGACGGGGTGCCGCTGATGCACGGCTCGACATCGTCTGGGTTGCACATGCCTGGGGCGGCGAGTTTGGCCAGGACGGCGTCCAGGGTGGCGCGGGCTTCTGGGGTTAGGTAGCCGGTGATCGCTGACATGCCGTCGGGGTCTTGGCGGCCGATGGTCAGGCCGCGGCGGCGGGCCCGGTCGTGCTCGGTGAAGTCGCCGTCGGGGTTGAGGCAGTCGGTGAGGGTGTCGGCCAGTCGGGCGAGTTCATCGGGGCGGTGCTCACCGGCCAGGCGGGCCAGCTGGGCTTCGGCTTGGTGTCGGGTCTCGAGGTCGACGAAATCGGGCAGTCGGTGGATGAACCCCCGGATCACCGCGACGTGGCCGGCGCCGAGTTCGCCGTTGCGCTGCGCCGCGGCCGTGGCTTCTAACCGTGGTGACAGCGGTTCGCCGTTGAGAGCCCGGCGTTCGCCCAAATCGGCGGCGTCGTGGATGCGCCGCGACGCCTCGGCGCGGGTGATGCGTAACCGGTTGGCCAACGCCGGAGCCAGGGTGCCGCCCAACTCGCTGGCATCGGTTTGGGCGCTGAGCTGGTTGAGCACGGGATGTTCGACCGCGGGTAGCCAGCGGCGGATCCGTTCGCAGCGCTGCAGCACCGCGAGCCGTTCGGGGGTGGTCAACGCGTCGCAGCGCAGGTCCAGGGCGCGCTTGAAGCCGGCCTCGAGCGCGTCGAACACCTCGACGACCTCTTCCCGACTACTAGAACGCATGTTCGAATCGTAGCCAACCCAGTCGACGGAAGCAGCCCTACCAACCCCCATCTGTGGATAAAGGTCCAACTGTGGATAACTCGACAACGGCGGCGCCCACGTACCCTCGCGGAGGGGTTCGACCGTCGACCAGAGGGGACGTGCATGACCGGCCAGGATGACTTGCGGGGCCGAGTCCAGGTCCCCGCGGACCTCGACGCCGTCACCGCGATCGGCGACGAGGACCACTCCGGGATCGACCCGGCGGCCGTCGAGCGGATCTGGCAAGCCGCCCGCCACTGGTACCAGGCAGGCATGCATCCGGCGATCCAGGTGTGCGTGCGGCACAACGGCAAGGTCGTGCTGAACCGGGCGATCGGGCACGGCTGGGGCAACGCCCCGACCGACCCGGCTGACGCCGAGAAGGTCCCGGTAAAGACCGATACGCCGTTCTGCGTTTACTCGTCCGCCAAGGCGATCACCGCAACCATCGTGCACATGCTCGTCGAGCGCGGTCAGCTCTCACTGGACGACCGGGTCTGCAAGTACATACCGACCTACACCAGCCACGGCAAGGACCGCACCACTATCCGGCACGTGATCACCCACAGCGCCGGCGTCCCGTTTCCGACCGGACCCAGGGCTGACCTCAAGCGAGCCGACGATCACGAGTACGCGCAAGAACAGCTCAGCAAGCTGCGCCCGCTGTACCGGCCGGGGCTCGTGCACATCTACCACGCGTTGACCTGGGGTCCGCTGATGCGCGAAATCATCTACGCCGCAACGGGTAAAGACGTCCGTGACATTCTGGCCACCGAGATTCTCGACCCGCTGAATTTCCGCTGGACCAATTTTGGTGTGGCAGAACAGGATATCCCGTTGGTAGCGCCCAGCCATGCCACCGGCACATCCCTGATGCCCGCTCCGATTGCGGCGGCCTTCCGCAAAGCGATCGGCGGCACCACCCACCAGATCATCCCGATCACCAACACACCGCTTTTTCTCAAGACCGTGATCCCGTCGTCAAACACCATCTCGAACGCCGCCGAGATGTCCCGGTTCGCCGAAATCTGGCGTCGCGGGGGCGAACTCGACGGCGTCAGGGTGATGAGTCCCGAGACACTGCGCGGCGCGACCCGGCAATGTCGCCGACTGCGACCGGACGTGGCAACCGGACTCATGCCGGCCCGCTGGGGCACCGGCTTCCAGCTCGGCACAAAGCGTTTCGGCCCATTCGGCCTGGGTGCGCCCGCGGCGTTCGGCCATCTCGGGCTGGTCAACTGCGCGATCTGGGCCGATCCCGACCGCAGACTGGCCGCCGGAGTCGTGAGCAGCGGCAAGCCCGGCCGCGACCCCGAGATCAAGCGGTACACCGCGCTGATGGACCGCATCGCCGCCGAAATCCCGCAGGTTGCGCGATAGTTGGGTGATGCAGCCGCGACGCCATTCCGTCGTTGACATCACGCTCACCTCGATCCTGTCGGTGCTCACCGCGCTCGCCGCAATGGCCACGGTCGGATTCTCGTTCTTCTTCGTGATGGCCGCCGACTCGTGCAATGAGCACTGCGACGCCGGGGCGCTCAACGCCGCTTACGCCGTGACATGGGGCGGGGTCGGGGTCGCGGTCCTGATCGGAGTGTCAGGCGTGGTCGTCGCCGCGGTGCGGGGCTGGCTGATGTGGATCTGGCCTGCGCTGGCGCTGCTACTGATCCTCGTCGCCCTGGGGATCGGCGTGCATCTGGCCGACACCGTCATGCACCACAATTGACGCCGTTAACCCGAGCGGGCCTAACATGCTCGGAGCACGTTTGGCTTTGGTCGGGGGACCAGCGACGGCGGGCGCTAAGAAATGAGCGTCTGCCTTTTGCTGCCCGACTTCTGACTTAGATGGGTAGCTTTTGCAATGGCTGGTCAAAGCAGCGGCTTGACGCCGTTCTACGAGACGTCGCAGGCGATCTACGACCTCATCACACTGGCGGTGGCGGAGGGATTTGAACCCCCGGACGGTTTTAGCCGTCTCTCGCTTTCAAGGCGAGTGCATTAGGCCGCTCTGCCACGCCACCGCGGACAAGGGTAGCGGCTAGGCCGGCGTCGTCAGCGGATCGGTTGGCCGGACCGCTTCAGCGCGGCGCTGATTCGGCGGCAGTTCTCCCCCATCGCCGCAACCTGCGAACGGGACAACTGGCCCAGGAAGTTGGTCCGCACGCACTCGGCGTAGGTCACCATGGCCAGCTGCGCCGCGGTCCGGCCGTCCGCGGTGATCGCGGCGACCACCCCTCGCCGGTCGGCTTTGCTTGCCTCGCGGCGCACCAGTCCCTGGCTTTCGAGGCGTCGGATCTGACGGGTGAGCCGACTCGGCAACGATGCCAGCGCCTCGGCGAGATCACCCATCCGTGCGGAGCCGCTCGGCGCGTGATCCAACATGTCGAGAACCCTGACGTCGAACAGCGACAGCTCGTGCGCCTCGGTCAGTCGACGATTGAGCGTCGCGTACAAGCGCAGGGTGGAGTCCAGGAAGTTCTGCCACGATTTCTGCTCGGCAATATCCAGCCCAGGCATGCCGCTGGCTGTCCGGCCGGCAATCAGGGCGGCCATCACGTCATGCTATGCGACACAGCGGGTTTGGACCAGACCAAATATGCAGGTAGTAGCGTGGCGGGCATGTACGCCATCGTCGTCGAATCCGCCGATCAACTCTCCTGGCAGCAAGTCCCGGATGTCACCCCGAGCCGCGGAGAGGTGCTGGTCAAGGTCAGCGCGGCCGGCGTCAACCGGGCCGACCTGCTGCAGGCCGCGGGGCTGTATCCGCCACCACCGGGCGCCAGTGAACTGCTCGGCATGGAGGTCTCCGGCGTCATCGAGGCGGTCGGCGACGACGTGACGGGATGGGCCCCGGGGCAAGAAGTCTGCGCTTTGCTGGCCGGCGGCGGCTACGCCGAATACGCGGCCGTTCCCGCCGGTCAGCTTATGCCGCACCCCGTCGGACTCGACCTGCAGGACTCGGCCGGCGTCCCGGAGGCGGCCTGCACGGTCTGGTCGAACCTGGTGATGACCGCGCATCTCAGCGAGGGTGAGCTGCTGCTGATCCACGGCGGCGCCAGCGGGGTCGGGAGCCACGCCATTCAGGTGGGCCGCGCACTCGGCGCCCGGATCGCCGTCACCGCGGGATCGGCGGCCAAGCTGGAATCGTGTCGCGAACTCGGCGCCGAGATCCTGATCAACTATCGCGACGAGGACTTCGTCGAGCGGGTGCGGGAAGCGACCGACGGCGCGGGCGCCGACGTGATCTTCGACATCATGGGCGCGTCGTACCTGGACCGCAATATCGACGCGCTAGCCGCCGATGGCCGCCTCGTGATCATCGGCATGCAGGGCGGCATCAAGGGTGAACTCAACATCGCCAAGCTGCTCAGCAAACGAGCGCACGTGATCGGCACCACGCTGCGCGGCCGGCCGGCGACTGGGCCCAACAGCAAGAGCGAAGTCGTCGCGGCGGTGGTGGAGTCGGTCTGGCCAATGATTGCTGACGGACGCGTCCGACCAGTGATCGGCGCGCGTCTGCCGATTCAAGAGGCCGCCGAGGCTCACCGGCTGCTGCAGGCGGGAGAGATAATCGGAAAGATCGTGCTGACGGTCTAGCGACGATGCGGGCGGTGAAACCGCCCGAGGAGGAGCTGGACAATCAGCCGGGGTCTAGCCCAACGACGCCAGTGCGCGGACCAACTGGTCGACCTCGGCCATCGTCGAGTAGTGCGCGAGGCCGACGGTGACGGCACCGCCGACATCGTTGACGCCGATCACGTCGAGCACCCGCGAGTTGGCGTTGGAGATCGCCAGAATACCGTTGTCCGCCAACCGCTGCACCACCCGCTCGGCAGGCACCTCGTGGACCGCGAAGCTGACCACGGGTATCCGGGACTCGGGCCGTGCGATCACCACCACCAACGGCAGCGAGCGCAGCGAGCCCATCAGGTAATTGAATATCCCGTCCATGTAAGCGGTTGCGGATTGCAGTGAGGTGGATAGTCTTTCACGCCGAGTCCCCCGCGCGGACTCGTCGAGCGAGGCCAGGTATTCGATGCTGGCGACGAAGCCGCCGAGCAGACCGTACTGGTGCACCCCCAGCTCGAGGCGTGCCGGACCGGTGGCGTACGGGTTGGTCGACACCGACGTGAAGGTGTTGATCATCGCCGGGTCGCGGAACACCAAGGCGCCCACCGGCGGACCGCCCCAGCCCACCGCGTTGATCGCCACCACGTCGGCGTCGATATCGTCGATGTCGATCAACCGGTACGGCGCGGCCGCGGAATGGTCGACGATCACAAACCCGCCGACGTCGTGGACCAGCTTGGTGACCGGTCGCAGGTCGGTGAAGCTGCCCAGCGTTCCCGATGCCGA
>DASXJI010000125.1:0-2592 GCA_036497495.1 Mycobacterium sp. | reverse complement strand
GGTCTCGCCGACGCTGCCGGTGCCCAAGTCGATCCCACGCCCGGAATACGTCGGCAAGCCGACGGCGCGAGAGGGTACCGAGCCATGGGTGCAGACGCCCGAGGTGATCGAAAAGATGCGGGTTGCCGGGCAGATCGCTGCAAGTGCACTCGCCGAGGCGGGCAAGGCCGTCGCGCCCGGTGTGACGACCGATGCGCTGGACCGCATCGCTCACGACTACATGGTCGACCACGGGGCCTATCCATCGACGTTGGGCTACAAGGGTTATCCCAAGTCGTGCTGCACGTCGCTGAACGAAGTCATCTGCCACGGCATCCCCGACTCGACGGTGATCGAAGACGGCGACATCGTCAACATCGACGTCACCGCCTACATTGACGGTGTCCACGGCGATACCAACGCCACATTCCTGGCCGGCGACGTCTCCGAGGAGCACCGCCTGCTCGTCGAGCGGACCCACGAAGCGACGATGCGGGCGATCAAAGCCATCAAGCCGGGCCGTGCGCTGTCGGTGGTCGGCCGAGTTATCGAATCGTATGCAAACCGGTTCGGCTACAACGTGGTTCGTGACTTCACCGGCCACGGCATCGGGACCACTTTCCACAACGGGCTGGTCGTGCTGCACTACGACCAGCCTGCCGTCACCACCATCCTCGAACCGGGAATGACGTTCACCATCGAACCGATGATCAACCTCGGGACGCTGGACTACGAAATCTGGGACGACGACTGGACGGTGGTCACCACAGACCGCAAGTGGACCGCGCAATTCGAGCACACCCTGCTCGTCACCGACTCCGGCGCGGAAATCCTCACCCTGCCGTGACTCGCCGCCCGTGAGCGGCGCGCTGCTGGTCGCCGGCACCACATCCGACGCGGGCAAATCGATGGTGGTCGCCGGGCTCTGCCGGTTGCTGGTACGCAAAGGAATTCGGGTTGCGCCGTTCAAGGCGCAGAACATGTCGAACAACTCCGCGGTGACCGTCGAGGGCGGCGAGATCGGCCGCGCCCAGGCGATGCAGGCCCGCGCCGCCGGCTTGGCGCCCAGCGTGCGGTTCAACCCGATTCTGCTCAAACCCGGCAGCGACATGACCTCGCAGCTGGTGATCAGGGGACAGGTCGCGGGGGTGGCCACCGCCGCCGAGTACTGGTCAGATCGCAACAAACTCTCGGCTGTCGTGCAAGACGAACTAGCGCAATTACGAACCGAGTTCGACGTGGTGATCTGCGAGGGCGCCGGTTCCCCGGCTGAAATCAACTTGCGGGCAACGGACTTGGTGAATATGGGTCTGGCCCGCGCCGCGAATCTGCCGGTGGTCATCGTCGGCGACATCGATCGCGGAGGGTTGCTCGCGCACCTGTTCGGGACGGTGGCCGTGCTCGACCCCGAGGATCAGGCACTGATCGCCGGATTCATCGTGAACAAATTCCGCGGCGACGTCGCGTTGCTGGAACCCGGGTTGCGCCAACTCGCCGACCTCAGCGGCCGTCCCACCTACGGGGTGCTGCCCTACACCGACGATCTGTGGCTCGACACCGAGGACGCGGTCCCGGTATTGGCGCACCGCGTGCTGGGCACACCCAGACCGCCTCTCGGTGGCCAGTGGCTTCGGATCGCGGTGTTGCGGTTGCCCCGGATCTCCAACTCCACCGACGTTGAGGCGCTGGCCTGCGAACCCGGCGTGCTGGTGCGCTGGGTCCGGGAACCCGCCGACTTGGCCGATACCGACGTGATCGTGCTGCCGGGCACCAAATCCACCGTCGCCGATTTGGGCTGGATTCGGGAGCGCGGCCTGGATCAGGCCATTCGCACGCATGCCGCCTCAGGTCGGGCCGTGCTGGGCCTTTGCGGTGGCTTTCAGATGCTGTGCCGCTCGATCGACGACACGGTCGAAAGCCGGTCGGGCCGGGTCGAGGCGATGGGGATGCTGGATGCTGACATCGTGTTCGGGCCCGACAAGGTGCTGCGCCGCCGGCAGGGATCGCTGCACGGCTACGAGATCCACAACGGGCGGGTGGCCCGCTGCTCGGAGGCCCCCTGGTTCGAGGTGGACGGATCCCCGCAGGGGTATCGGCGCGGCCAGGTATTCGGGACGCATTGGCACGGCCTGTTCGACAACGACGACTTCCGAAGGCGGTGGTTGACCCTCGCCGCGGCGTCAGCGGGCCGGGACGGATTCGTCGTTGCCGACGACGTCAATGTGGCCGCCCGACGGGATGCTCAGCTCAATCTGATGGCCGATCTGATCGACGCCCACCTCGATGTCGATGCCATCGCCGGACTGCTCGACAGTGGGCCACCGCCGCGTCCGACGATCGTTTCCGCGCTGCGCTGACCACGGCGGTTGTCGGTCATAGGCTCGATGTTGCCAGAACATTTCTAATAGCCACACAGCTAACGATCCGCACGAAAACGGCCCGCGCGCGGGGCAATTGACTGTAATTTGCTGTGGTGCCTTCGACGATGATGACTACCGTCGACGGGTTTCCCATCCAGGTCTGCGACACCGGTCCGGAGAAGGGCTCCGTCGTGGTGCTGCTGTGTGCGGCCGAGCGGGCACTCACCGCGTATGAGGCGGTGTGCGAGCGTCT
>DASXJI010000124.1:0-2330 GCA_036497495.1 Mycobacterium sp. | reverse complement strand
GAGACCGGTAAATCCGCGGTCGACGCGGCACAGGAAGTGCCGATGCTGATCATGATCATCTCGTATTACATCAAGACGGCGGAAAAGGCGCTGGCGCCCGAAAAGCGGCCGGCCGCACTGCCGTTCATGGCGATCAAGAAGATCACCCTGCACTACCGGCCGCGGGCCGTCGTGGGCATCATCGCGCCCTGGAACTACCCGGTGGCCAACGCGCTGATGGATGGACTCGGCGCCCTGGCTGCGGGCTGCGCCGTGCTGCTGAAGCCGTCCGAGCGCACCCCGTTGACCGCCGAGGTGCTGCGTCGCGGCTGGCAGGAATCCGGCGGACCCCAGGTGTTCGAGCTGGCCCAGGGCGCCCGTGCGGTGTCCGAGGCCGTCGTCGACAACGTCGACTACCTGCAGTTCACCGGTTCCAGCGCCACTGGCAGCAAGGTGATGGAACGCGCCGCGCGCCGGTTGACGCCGGTCAGCCTGGAACTCGGCGGCAAGGACCCGATGATCGTCCTCGAGGACGCCGACGTCGATCTGGCCGCCCACGCCGCGGTATGGGGAGCGATGTTCAACGCGGGGCAGACCTGCGTCTCGGTGGAGCGGGTCTACGTGCTCGAGCAGGTTTATGACCAGTTCGTCGACGCCGTGGTCCGCGACGTGCAGGCGCTACAGGTCGGTGCCGGTGAGGGACACGACTTCGGGGCACTGATCGACGAGCAGCAGCTGTCGGTGACCGAACGCCACGTCCGCGAGGCGGTGGCCGCCGGTGCGAAAGCATTGACAGGTGGCCAGCGCACCAACACGTCGGGCAGCTTCTATCCGCCCACGGTGCTCGTCGAGGTGGACCATTCGATGGCCTGCATGACCGAGGAGACGTTCGGCCCAACGCTGCCGATCATGAAGGTCGGTTCGGTCGAGGAAGCGATCCGGCTGGCCAACGACAGCGAATACGGCCTGAGTGGATCGGTGTTCTCCCGTGACCTCGATCGCGCCAACGAGGTGGCGCTGCAACTTGATTGCGGCGCGGTCAACATCAACGACGTAATCACCAACCTGATGTGCACGACCGCGCCGATGGGCGGCTGGAAGACATCGGGCATCGGGGCGCGGTTTGGCGGCGCCGACGGCTTGCGCAAGTTCTGCCGCGTCGAGACCGTTGTCGGCCCCCGCACCAATGTCGGTGCGGGCCAGAACTACTACCACAATTCACGCAAGGCGCTGAAGCGGGTCAACAAGATGATGACCAGGATGGCGCTGTCGCGTCCGCGTCGCGTTGCCAAGTAGGACCACTTCGTGCGATTCGCGCTGACGGCGCTGTTGTGGCTGTGCGCCACCGTCGCGCTGGCCATTGCCGTGCCGACGGTATGGACCCAGACCCACGTGGTCGACGTCAACGGGTACACGGCAATGGCCCGCAAAGCGGCCGGCGATAAGGCGCTGCAGGCCGCGGTGGCAGCCGAACTTGCCACTAAGGCAACGGTTCTGATCAACCAGCACAGTCACCAGGTCGACTCGGCGCAAGTGCACGCCGTCGCGGCCGGCTACACCGCCGGACCCGACTTTCCGGCCCAGTTCGCCGATGCAAACCGGTTGGCGCACGACTGGATGTTCACCGGGGCCCACACGCAGTCCGAGGGTGACCAGTGGGTCGTCGACCTGGCCGGCATGCTCAAAGACACCGCGTTCGAACAGCTGTTGACGAGCTACAACGTGCAGGTGCCCGAGACGGTCCGGGTGCCGGTGACGGTATCGACGCCGAAGGTGTTACAGCCCGGCCAGTTACGGCCGCTGGCCACCTGGGGACTATGGGCGAGCATCGGAGTGGTGGCGCTGGCGGGCGCCTTCGCGCTGCTGACCCTGGCCGCCGCACGCAGCCGTGGCCGGGCGCTGGCCAGCCTCGGAGTCTCCGCGCTGCTGGTCGGTGCCGCGGGATGGGCCGCCATCGAACTGGCTCGCTACCCCATCAACGACACGCTCAACAACACGACCGGCGGTATCCGCGGGATCGCCGACGTGATGGTCGGCCAGGCCGAGAGCAGCCTGCATGACTGGCTCGACCTGACATTGGCCGGGGGCGGCGTGCTGGTGGTGCTCGGCGTGTTAGCGGCTGGCCTCGGCGGCCTGCGCAAGAGGTGAAAGGTGTTCGCTCAGTAGGGCGTCCAGCTTCTCGTTGGCCGATCGCAAGCCCGCGGTGATGAGGCCGAGCTGGTCGATGCTGTCGCTGCCCAGCCGGCGGGAGTTCACGCCGTAGTACGCCGACGGCTGATGCAGGCGAACAAACGGGTATGCCCGGTTCCAGTGCCCACCGGGCGCATGGCCGCGGTCGACGATCACCACCT
>DASXJI010000123.1:0-13101 GCA_036497495.1 Mycobacterium sp. | reverse complement strand
GCGACATCAGTAGCGCTAACTGTGTCTTTTTCCAAGCCCGCTTCAAGCCGTTCAAGACCGAAGGTTGCCAGCATTAGCAACCCAGGGATGAATGCAACCAGCAACCAGGACACAAGGAGCTAGTAAACACGGCTAAGGTCTCAGCGGGATCACGAATCGGTACTCTGTCGAGGTGACAATGGGCAAACCTTCTCGTGCTGCCGCCAAGGGCGCCAAAGGCCCCGCCGCGACAGTTGCCCGCCGCTTCGCATCGGAGACCCGAACCGGCTTGGTGCGTCGGGCCCGCAGGATGAATCGCACACTGGCACAAGCATTTCCCGACGCGCACTGCGAGCTGGATTTCACCACGCCGCTGGAATTGGCGGTGGCAACGATCCTGTCGGCGCAAAGCACGGACAAGCGGGTGAATCTCACCACCCCGGCGCTGTTCCTCCGTTATCCGAGCGCGGTGGGCTATGCGCAGGCAGACCGCGACGAACTCGAAGCCCTTATTCGCCCGACCGGTTTTTATCGCAACAAAGCGACGTCGTTGATCGGCCTCGGTCAAGCCTTGGTCGAGCGCTTCGACGGTGTACTTCCCAGCACCATGGAAGAGCTCGTGACGCTGCCCGGAGTGGGCCGCAAAACCGCCAACGTCATCCTGGGCAACGCCTTCGACGTCCCCGGGATCACGGTCGACACGCATGTCGGCCGCCTGGTCCGGCGGTGGCACTGGACGGTCGAGGAAGACCCGGTCAAGGTCGAGCACGCGATCGGCGAACTCATCGAACGCAAGGAGTGGACGCTGCTCAGCCACCGGGTGATCTTCCACGGTCGCCGGGTATGCCATGCCCGCAAGCCGGCCTGCGGGGTGTGCGTGCTGGCCAAAGATTGTCCGTCGTTCGGCACCGGGCCCACGGAGCCGGAGATCGCCGCCGCGCTGGTCACCGGCCCGGAGGCCGAACACCTCCTGGCGATGGCCGGGCTCTAGCAGCGACGCCGGCTCCATTGATCAACCTGAACACTCGAACCGCCTGCTGGACGCTGGCCGTGCTGGTGGTGGTCGCGGCGTTGGTCGCGGCCCTGGTGGTAGCGCTGCGGGACGCGACGCCTTCGCCGACGTTCGCGCCGACCGGTCCCGCTCGCGAACACCGCGACGCCGACACCGCCGACGCGCTGGCGGGGCCGCGAGAGCGCGCCCACCTCGCGCCGTGTCCGCGGCCCAGCGGGCAGCCCGGCCCGGTCGCGCTGCGTGGTGTGACGGCCGACTGTGCGGCCGACGGCTCGCTCGTCCACGTCGGTTCGGCGCTGGCCGGGCATCGCGTCGTGCTCAACCTATGGGCATATTGGTGCGCGCCGTGTGCGGCCGAACTCCCCGCGATGGCGGAATATCAGCGACGGGTCGGCACCGACCTGATCGTGGTGACCGTGCATCAGGACGAGAACGAGACGGCGGCTCTGCTGCGGCTGGCGGAGCTCGGGGTCCGGCTGCCGACGCTGCAGGACGGCGGACGCCGGGTGGCAGCGGCGTTGCGGGTGCCCAACGTGATGCCCGCGACGGTCGTGCTGGACTCGGACGGTAGCGTTGCGCAGACGCTGCCCCGCGCTTTTGCGACTGCGGACGAGATCACCGATGCGATCGGGCGGCAGGATGCGCGAAGGGGGCGCCGGTGACCGGAGGCGGCACTCGCGGACATCTCGATAACGCGGGCGGAACGGATCTGTTGACGCCCGAACTCGGCCCGCCGTGGCTGCGACCGCTGGTGGACAACATCACCGACATTCCCGACGCGTACAAGCGGCGACTGCCCGCCGATGTGCTGGCCATGGTGACCGCATCGAAGAAGTTGACGGGCAATAAGGGTCGCGACGCGGCGGTGCTGGTGCTGTTCTCCGGACCGTCGGTGAACCAGTCCGGCGGCGCCACATCGGATTCGCTGCCCGATGACGCCGACCTGCTGCTCATCGTGCGGGCCGCCACGCTGCGCCACCACGCGGGCCAGGCCGCGTTCCCCGGCGGCGCGTCCGATCCCGGTGACGACGGACCGGTGGCCACCGCGCTGCGCGAGGCGCGCGAGGAGACCGGCATCGACACCGCCAGACTGCATCCACTGGTCACGATGGAGCGAACGTTCATCGCGCCGTCGGGTTTTCACGTGGTTCCCGTGCTGGCGTATTCGCCGGATCCGGGACCGGTGTCTGTGGTGGATCAGGCGGAAACAGCAATAGTGGCCCGGGTTCCGGTCCGGGCTTTCATCAATCCCGCCAACCGGCTGATGGTGTACCGCCGCACCCTCAGCCGCCGCTTCGCCGGGCCGGCATTTATGTTGAACGAGATGCTGGTCTGGGGCTTCACCGGTCAGGTGATTTCGGCAATGTTGGATGTCGCTGGTTGGGCAAAGCCCTGGGACGCCAGTGATGTTCGCGAGCTAGACGAAGCGATGGCCCTGGTCGGCGACGAGGATGAAGCCTGATGAGCTCCTCACAGTGGTTGGACGTCGCGGTGCTGGCAGTGGCTTTCATAGCCGCGGTCTCGGGTTGGCGTTCGGGTGCGCTCGGCTCGCTGCTGTCGTTCGTCGGCGTGCTGCTCGGCGCGATCGCAGGCGTTCTGCTGGCTCCGCACCTCGTAGCGCATGTCGCCGCACCGCGGGCCAAGCTGTTCGCCGCGTTGTTCTTGATCCTGGCGCTGGTCGTGGTCGGCGAGGTTGCCGGTGTGGTGTTGGGCCGCGCGGTCCGCGGTGCGATCCACAGCAAGGCGGTCCGGTTCTTCGACTCGCTGATCGGTGTGGCCGTGCAGCTGGTGGTGGTGCTGGTGGCGGCCTGGATGCTGGCGACGCCGTTGACGTCCTCGGCGGGTCAGCCCAGTTTGGCTGCGGCAGTGCGTGGTTCGCGAGTACTGGCGCAGGTCAACGATTATGCGCCGGAGTGGCTGAAGACGGTGCCCAAGCGGTTGTCCGCGCTGCTGGACACCTCAGGGCTGCCGCAGGTGCTGGAGCCGTTCAGCCGCACACCGGTCGTGGCGGTGGCCGCCCCGGACGCCACGCTGGCCAAAAATCCCGTTGTCGCGAACACCGAACCGAGCGTGGTGAAGATCCGCGCGATCGCTCCTGGTTGTCAGAAAGTGTTGGAGGGCAGCGGCTTTGTGCTGTCACCGGACCGCGTAATGACCAACGCGCATGTGGTCGCGGGGTCGAACAACGTCACCGTGGAGGCCAGCGGCAATCCTTACGACGCCACCGTGGTGTCCTACGACCCGACGGTCGACATCGCGATCCTCTCGGTGCCGCACCTGCCGGCGGGGCCGCTGGCGTTCGCCAACGCCCCGGTGACGTCGGGCACCGAAGGCATCGTGATGGGCTACCCGGGTGGCGGCGAATTCATGGCGACGCCGGCCAGAATCCGGGAACTAATCGAACTCAACGGACCCGACATCTACCGGAAAGCGACGATCAACCGCGAGGTCTACACCGTCAGAGCCGACGTGGAACAAGGTAATTCGGGTGGGCCGCTGATCGACCTCGATGGTCAGGTGATCGGTGTGGTCTTTGGTGCGGCGGTCGACGACAACGACACCGGTTTTGTGCTTACCGCCAAAGAGGTGGCCGCGCAGCTCGCGCATATCGGTGACACCGCGCCGGTATCCACCGGCGAGTGCGTCAGTTGAGTGGCGACCGGTAAACCCGCTCGAGGAAACGCGACAGGTGAGCATTGACTTCGTCCGGCTTCTCTTCGTGACTGAAATGTCCTGCGCCAGAGATTGATACGTAGCGACCGTGCGGCGCGTAGCGCTGTGTTCGTTCGACTGGATCGTCCAGGACGTAGGGATCGGCGGCGCCATGGATGTGCAGCATCGGGATTCCGAACGGTCGGCTCATCGATCTCATGAAGCGCCGGCCCTCTTCGCGGAGTTGGCTGCGCACCGCCCATCGCTGATACTCCAATGCACAATGCGCGGCTGACCTAATCTGGATTGCTTGGCGCAGGTGACCGATCGACTCGGAAAAGTCCTCGGATGCAACCCATTTAGCGCCGGCGCGGCTGCGTACCAGACGCTCGAGCCCGATGCCGTTGTGCCGGGTGAGCGCGCGCTCCGGCCAGATCGGCACCTGGTATTGCAGCAGCGAGGGCAGTAAAGCTCGGCCTTGATCGCGGCGGGTCAGCGCCGAGCGCCGTAGCGCGGCCGGGTGCGGCGAGCTGATCACGGCGATCGCGCGTACCTGTCGCGAGTGCAACACCGAGGTGGCCCAGCACACCAGCCCGCCGTCGGCGTGGCCGACCAGCGTTGCCGACGTGTGCCCCAGTGCGCGAATCAGTCCGGCGGTGTCCCCGGCCAGGGTCCAGCCGTCATACCCGCGCGGCGGTTTGTCGCTGCCGCCGTAGCCGCGCAGATCAACCGCGACCACGCGGGCTCCCGTCAGCCCACGCAGTTGGTGACGCCACGACCACCAGAACGAGCCGAAACCGTGCAGCATGATCACCAGCGGCTGCGCCGTCGGAGCGGTGGTGTCCTGGTCGTCCGGTGTCGCCTCGACGACGTGAAACCGAATGCCGTTGGCGTGCACGTCCAAATGGCGCCATGGACCGTCAATACGGGTGACCGACGGATCTGGCGGGGGCATCTACCAGCCCGAGGGATCGGCGGGCGTCCCGCCCTGCGCCGAATGCAGCGCTGGTGGCGAGGACTTGTCGTGACCCGGTGTCAACGCCGACCGCGTCTCCTTGACCGATTCGATGGTCTGTTGGGGGCCGCGGATGCGCCGGACCTTGAGGTAGCCGAACAGCGCCAGCACGACGGTGACCACCACCATGATCCCGAACACGATGAGGAAGGCGGCCCAACGCCAGATCCAGGTGTCGAGAAGTTCGGCGAGGAAGAAGAAGAAAAAGAATGTCGAATAGAACAACACCCCCAGCGCAGCGATGAAGAAGACGCTGCCGGACAGGCCCTTCTTGACGTCGCGGGTGATTTCAGCGCGGGCCAGTTCGACCTCCGCGCGCACCAGCGTCGACATCTGCGCGGTCGCGTCCTTGACCAGCTCGCCGATCGACGGCTCGGCCGACAGCGCGTGCGGGTCGGTCAACGGAATGCTGGTCAGCGTGCCGGGAACCCCGTCCTTGCGGTCGGTGTTCGTTCGATCTGACTTGCTCACTGACGGTCCTCCCGAGCTGGGTCCGATTGTCCGGTTCATGTTGCCATGCGGCCCGATGCCAGACGAGGCCACCGAGCACTGCCAGCCGGCCAAGGATCGCCGCTGGTGGGCAATGATCACGTTAGACTGGCGCCGCCGTTTCAGGGTGAGCGTCCATTGTTGTTGACGGGAGTGTGGCTGTGCAGAGCACGTGCCGTCGGCTGTTTGGGCTCACGGCGGCTTTGGTGGCAGCCTGCGCGGTCGGGCCTGCGGGCCTGCATGGCGCGCTCGCACGAGCTGACGACCGCGTCCCGCTCGGCGGCGGGGCAGGAATCATCGTCAACGGCGACGCCTTGTGCACCCTGACCACCATCGGCACCGACGGCAAGGGTCAGCTGATCGGATTCACGTCGGCGCACTGCGGCGGCCCAGGCGCCCCGGTGGTCGTCGAGTCGGCAAAGGCCCGCGGAGCAGTGGGAACAATGGTCGCCGGCAATGACGGCCTCGACTACGCGGTTATTGAGTTCGACAAGGCCAAGGTGGCTCCGGTAGCCAACTTCGGCGGCTTCGCGATCAACGGCATCGGGCCCGACCCGGCTTTCGGGCAGGTTGCCTGCAAGCAAGGCCGCACCACCGGTAACTCATGCGGCGTCACGTGGGGTCCGGGCCAGGACCCGGGCACCATCGTCATGCAGGTGTGCGGACAACCGGGTGACTCGGGTGGCCCGGTGACCGTCAACGATCAGCTGGTCGGCATGATCCACGGCGCCTTCAGCGAGAACCTGCCGGTCTGCGTCACCAAATACATTCCGCTGCACACCCCGGCGGTGGTGCAGTCGATCAACGCAATCCTGGCCGACCTCGCGGTCAAGAACCGTCCCGGCGCGGGATTCGTCCCAATCCCCGCCTAGATCCATTGGCCGGCTCCTCCGGGCCGCCGCACGGCCCGCATCGTCGCTCGGCCGGGTTTATTGGGCGGCCCGAATCGCGTCGAATACGCCGGGATCGAGCAGCGTGGAGGTATCGCCGAGTTCGCGCTTCTCGGCGATGTCGCGCAGCAGGCGTCGCATGATCTTGCCGCTGCGGGTCTTCGGCAATTCGGGCACCACATGCAGTTCGCGTGGGCGGGCGATCGGCGAGATCACCCGAGCCACCTCGGCACGCAGCTCGTCGATGATCTCCGCGCCTGTCGTCTGCGCGTGACTTGCCTGCAGGACAACGAAAGCGCAGATGGCCTGACCGGTGGTCTCGTCGGTCGCACCCACCACCGCGGCCTCGGCCACCCCGGAATGGCCCACCAACGCCGACTCCACCTCCGCGGTCGAGATGCGGTGCCCCGACACGTTCATCACGTCGTCGATGCGGCCCAGGATCCAGATCGACCCGTCAGAGTCGTAGCGAGCGCCGTCCCCGGCGAAGTACCAGCCCTGGCTGGCGAACTTCGACCAGTACGTCTCGCGGAAGCGGTCCGGATCGCCCCAGATGCCGCGCAACATCGACGGCCATGGCTGATCGAGCACCAGGTATCCGCTGACGTGCTCACCCGCATCGGTCGACGGCGGGGAAAGCTGGTTGCCCTCATCGTCGACGATCTTCGCCGAGATACCGGGCAGCGGCGTCATCGCCGAACCCGGTTTGGCCGCAGCGATGCCCGGCAGCGGCGAGATCATTGCCGCACCGGTCTCGGTCTGCCACCAGGTGTCCACCACCGGTGTGCTGTCGGCGCCGATGACCTTCCGATACCAGCGCCACGCCTCCGGGTTGATCGGCTCGCCGACCGTGCCCAGCAGCCGCAAGCTGGACAAGTCGTGGGCATCCGGGATCTCGCGGCCCCACTTCATGAAAGTGCGGATCATCGTGGGGGCGGTGTAATAGATTGTCGCGCCGTACTTTTCGATGATCTGAAAATGCCGGTGCTGGTCGGGCGTGTCCGGGGTGCCCTCGTAGATGATCTGGGTTACGCCGTTGGACATCGGCCCGTACACGCTGTAGGTGTGCCCGGTGACCCAGCCGATATCGGCGGTGCACCAGAACACGTCGGTTTCCGGCTTGATGTCGAAGATGTTGTAGTGGGTGTAGGACGCCTGGGTCAGATAGCCGCCACTGGTGTGCACGATGCCCTTGGGCTTACCGGTGGTGCCCGAGGTGTACAGCAGGAACAGCGGATGCTCGGCGTCGAATGCCTCGGGGTGGTGTTCGGGTGATGCCGCATCGACGACGTCGTGCCACCACACGTCGCGTCCCTGCGTCCAGGGCACGTCGACACCGGTGCGCCGGACCACCAGGACGTGTTCGATCGTACCGGTATCGGCGACGGCCTGGTCGGTGGCTTCCTTCAACGGCGCCGGCTTGCCGCGGCGGAACTGCCCGTCGGCGGTGATCAGAACTTTGGCCTCGGCGTCCACGATCCGGGCGCCCAGCGCAGTCGCGGTGAATCCGGCGAACACCACGCTGTGCAGCACGCCCAGGCGGGCGCAGGCCAGCATCGCGACCATGGCTTCGGGAATCATCGGCAGGTAGATCGCGACGCGATCCCCCGCGACCAGCCCCAGACCCGCGAGCGCGTTGGCGGCCTTGCTCACCTCGGTTAACAGGTCGCTGTAGGTCAGGGTGCGATCTTCTCCGACTCGCTCGCCCTCCCAGTGGATAGCGACGCGATCGCCGTTGCCGGCTTCGACGTGACGGTCCACGCAGTTGTAGGTGACGTTGAGTTTGCCGTCAGCGAACCATTTGGCAAACGGCGCCGCCGACCAGTCCAAAACCTGGGAAAACGGTGTCGCCCAAGAGAGTCGGTTGGCCTGCTCGGCCCAGAAGGTCAGCCTGTCCTGCTCCGCCTTTCGGTACAGGTCATCACCCGCGTTGGCCTGCGCGACGAACTGTTTTGATGGTGCATACGACGACGGTGCCTCGGTGTGCGTCTCGGTCACGCGCACGAGCTTAGTCGGGTGACGATACGGCCACTTGGCCGTTGAGGAACCGGACAATGAGGCCGGAGCAGGTTGAGTTAACTTTTGAGCGGCTGCAGACAATCCAGTCGCGCCGACTCGGGCAGCCACGCCCGAATTGTATTGCTGATCGGAGGAGGACGGCTTGCGTCCGTTTCGCGTCCTTGCGCTCGCCGTGCTGCTGGCCGCCCCGTCGCTGAGCGGCTGTGGAGTGGGGACCGTGCGAACCGATGTGGTGATCGTCAACGCGGGGGAGCCGCAGAATCCGTTGATCCCGACCAATACCAACGACTCCAACGGCGGCCGGATTGTCGACCGGCTGTTCGCCGGCCTGATGTCGTATGACGCCAAGGGCGCGCCGACGCTGGAGGTGGCCCAGTCGATCGAGACCACCGACGCTGTCAATTACCGGATCACGCTCAAACCCGGCTGGGCGTTCAGTGACGGCTCGCCGGTCACCGCGCATTCGTTCGTCGATGCCTGGAATTACGGTGCGCTGTCCACCAATGCTCAACTGCAGCAGAGTTTTTTCAGCCCGATCGCCGGTTTCGACGAGGTCGCCGCACCGACTCCGACCGCGACCGCGATGGCCGGGCTTCAGGTGGTCGATGACCACGAGTTCACCGTTCGGCTCAAGGGTCCGACGATCGACTTCACACTGCGGCTTGGGTTTTCGCCCTTCTACCCGTTGCCCGCCGCTGGGCTGAAAGACATGGCTGCGTTCGGGCAGCATCCGATCGGCAACGGCCCCTATCGACTCGGTGACGAGCCAGGCAATCCGGCCTGGCAGCACAACGTGAAACTCGACCTGGTCACCAACCCCGGCTATCACGGCAACCGAGTGCCGCAGAACAAGGGCCTGCGATTTGTGTTCTATGCCAACCTCGACACCGCTTACGCCGACTTGCTGTCGAGCAATCTCGATGTGCTGGATACAATTCCGCCCAGCGTGCTGCCCGTCTATCGCCGAGACCTCGGCGATCGCGCGGTCACGGCGCCCGCGGCGGCGAACCAGACCCTGGACACTCCGCTGCGTCTGCCGCACTTCTCCGGCGACGAGGGCCGATTGCGCCGGCTCGCGCTGTCGGCCGCGATCAACCGCGACCAGATCTGTCGCAAGATCTTCTCCGGTGCGCGCGCAGCGGCCCGCGATTTCACCGCGAGCTCCCTGCCCGGATACGACCCCGGCATCGACGGCAATGCCGCGCTGAACTTCGACCCGGATCGTGCGCGGCGGCTGTGGTCGCAGGCCGACGCGATCTCGAAATGGACTGGGCGGTACGCCATCGCCTACAACGCCGACGGTTCACATCAGGAATGGATCGACGCAATAGCCAACAGCATCAAGAACACGCTGGGCATCGACGCCGTCGGGGCGCCTCAGCCAACCTTCGCCGGTTTCCGTACCCAGATCACCAGCCGTACGATCGGCACCGCGTTCCGTGCCGGGTGGCAAGGCGACTTCCCGTCGATGCTGGAGTTTTTGGAGCCGTTGTTCGTCACCGGCGCGGGCGCCGACGACGTCGGCTACTCCAATCCTCGGTTCGATACCGCGATCGCCGCCGCCGAAGCCGCGCCTGATCTGCCGCAGTCCTACCGGCTTGCCAACGACGCACAACGAATCCTGTTGCAAGACATGCCGGTCGTACCGCTGTGGTACACCGTCGCCGTGGCGGGACGGTCACCCTGGGTCAGCCACGTCGCGCTGACCTGGAACGGACTGCCCGACTACGAACACATCGTGAAGGCCTGAGATGACGTGGTACATCGCGCGTCGAATTGCGGCCATGATCCCGGTCTTCCTGGGGGCCACGCTGCTGATCTACGGCATGGTCTTCTTGCTGCCCGGCGACCCGATCGCGGCGCTGGGCGGTGATCGCCCGCTGAGCCCGGCGGTGGCCGCACAACTTCGCGCGCAATATCACCTCAACGACCCGTTCTGGTTGCAGTACCTGCATTACCTCGATGGCATCCTGCACGGCGACCTCGGTCACGCCTACTCCGGTTTACCAGTCACTAGCGTTCTGGCGCAGGCATTTCCGGTGACCTTCAAGTTGGCTATGATCGCGCTGGCGGTGGAGGCGGTGTTCGGCGTCGGGTTCGGGGTCATCGCGGGGCTACGCCAGGGTGGCGTTTTCGACGGCGCCGTATTGATCGTCAGCCTGGTCATCATCGCGGTGCCGATCTTCGTACTGGGGTTCCTCGCGCAATTCGTCTTCGGGGTCCGGCTGGGTATCGCGGCGGTGACGGTGGGCGACCAGCCAACCTTCGCCCGGCTGCTATTGCCCGGGATCGTCTTGGGCGCCGCGTCATTCGCATACGTGGTGCGGTTGACCCGCTCCGCGGTGGCCGACAACGCGCACGCCGACTACGTGCGTACCGCCACCGCCAAAGGGTTGTCGCGGCCACGGGTGGTGACCGTGCACATCCTGCGCAATTCATTGATACCGGTGGTGACTTTCCTGGGGGCAGACCTCGGCGCTCTGATGGGCGGCGCGATCGTCACCGAAGGCATCTTCAACGTCCACGGTGTCGGCGGAGTGCTCTACCAGGCCGTCACCCGTCAGGAAGCCCCGACGGTGGTGTCGATCGTAACGGTGCTCGTGGTCGTATACCTCGTCACCAACCTGGCGGTAGACCTGCTGTACGCGGCGCTGGACCCCAGGATTCGCTATGGCTGAAACGGTTGCCGGCGTGGGATTTTGGCGCGACACGTGGCGCGGGCTGCGTCGCCGCCCGAAATTCATCATCAGCGCGGCGCTGATCGCATGTGTTGTCGTCGTTGCGGTGCTCCCGGCATTGTTCACCGGTGCCGATCCCGGATACGCCAACCCGGACCAGAGTCTGCTGGGGCCGTCGGTCACGCATTGGTTCGGCACCGACCTGCAGGGCCACGACATCTACGCCCGCACCATCTACGGCGCGCGTGCCTCGATCACCGTCGGTCTCGGTGCCACCCTGTTGGTGTTCGTCATCGGTGGGGTGCTGGGAGCGGTGGCCGGCTTTTACGGCGGGTGGATCGACGCGGTGGTGTCCCGGATCGCCGACGTGTTCTTCGGTATCCCGTTGCTGCTGGCCGCCATCGTGCTGATGCAGGTCATGCATCACCGCACAGTCTGGACGGTGATCGCCATCCTGGCGCTGTTCGGATGGCCACAGATAGCCCGGATCGCGCGCGGTGCCGTGCTCACGGTCCGCGGCAGCGACTACGTGCTGGCGGCGAAAGCGCTGGGGTTGAGCAGGTTTGGGATACTGGTGCGCCACGTGGTACCCAATGCCGTCGGCCCGGTCATCGCGATGTCGACGATCGCGCTCGGAATGTTCATCGTCACCGAAGCCACGCTGTCCTACCTCGGGGTCGGGCTGCCGCCCTCGGTGGTGTCGTGGGGCGGCGACATCAACGTGGACCAAATCCGGTTGCGGGCCGGATCGCCGATCTTGTTCTATCCGGCCGGTGCGCTGGCAATCACCGTGTTGGGCTTCCTGATCATGGGCGACGTGCTGCGCGACACCTTGGACCCGACGTCGCGGGCGAGGCGGCCATGACGGCGCCTCAGTCGCCGCTACTGAACGTCGCCGGCCTGGAGGTCAGGTTCGGTGACGACGCTGCGGCGGTGCGCGGAGTGGATCTTGAGGTACGCAGCGCGCAGACCGTGGCGATCGTCGGCGAATCAGGTTCGGGGAAGTCCACCACCGCCGCGGCGATTCTGGGTCTGCTGCCGCCAGGCGGTCGAATCACGGCCGGACGTATCCTGTTTGACGGGGTCGACCTCACCGCCGCCGGTAGCCGACAGCTTCGATCGATCCGCGGCACCGGCATCGGTTACGTGCCACAGGATCCGATGACCAACCTGAATCCGGTGTGGAAGGTGGGTTTTCAGGTACGAGAAGCGCTGCGCGCAAACAATATCGATCGCCAAGCAGTGCAGTTACTTGCCGACGCCGGCATGTCCGATCCGGCGCTGCGGGCTCGGCAGTACCCGCACCAATTGTCCGGCGGTATGTGTCAGCGCGCCCTGATCGCCATCGGGTTGGCCGGCCGACCGCGGCTGTTGATCGCCGACGAACCGACCTCGGCGCTAGACGTTACCGTGCAGCGTCAGGTGCTCGACCATCTGCAGCAACTCGCGGGTGAACTGGGCACCGCGGTGCTGCTGATCACCCATGATCTCGCGCTTGCTGCAGAACGGGCCGAGCGCCTGATAGTCCTGTACCAGGGCGCGGTCGTGGAAACCGGAGTGGCACGAGAGATTCTGGGTGATCCACAGCATCCCTACACCCGGCGTTTAGTGGCGGCCGCGCCATCGCTACATGACAAGCCCATCGCGAGACCTGTCACGCCGGCGGCGCCGGACGTAATCGTCGCCTCGGGGCTGACCAAGATCTACCGGCCGTCCCGCGGAGCGCCGTGGCGAAAGGCCGAGGTGCGCGCCGTCGACGACGTGTCGTTCCGGTTGCGCCGAGGTACCACGCTGGCGATCGCGGGCGAATCCGGCTCTGGAAAGTCGACCCTGGCCCGGATGGTGCTTGGTCTACTTCAACCCAGCGCGGGCACAGTGCTTTTCGACGGTCTTGATGTTTCCGACACCGCATCGCTGAGCCGCGGGCAGACGCTGGCATTTCGCCGCAGAGTGCAGCCGGTGTTCCAAAACCCGTACGGCAGCTTGGATCCGATGTACTCGGTTGCACACATCATCTCCGAACCGTTACGGATCCATCGGATCGGCGACCGCCGTCAGCGTCAGCAGACCGTCCGCCAGCTCGCCGAGCAGGTCGCGCTGCCGCCGTCGCTGCTGAACCGGCGACCGCGCGAGCTGTCCGGAGGGCAACGTCAGCGGGTCGCGATCGCACGTGCCCTGGCGCTGCGACCGGAGGTGCTGGTGTGTGACGAGGCGGTCTCCGCGCTCGACGTCGTGGTGCAGGCGCAGATCCTGGAATTGCTTGCCGAGTTGCAGGCGGCTCTCGGCCTGACGTATCTGTTCATCAGCCACGACCTGGCGGTCATCCGGCAGATCGCCGACGAGGTCATGGTGATGCGCGCGGGCCGG
>DASXJI010000122.1:0-2144 GCA_036497495.1 Mycobacterium sp. | reverse complement strand
CGAACCGTACGATCAACGCGCTGATCGACACCCTGGCGCGTCACGTCGACTGACAGGCAACGGCTTACCGGGCTGTGTCGCTGACCGAAGCGAGGCTCTCGACCGAGCCGGTAGTCCGTCGCAGCGCGCCCCAGAGTCCGGTGCCGACACCGATGACGGCGCCGCCCAGACCGATCAGTTGCTGCGAGCGTTTCATCTGGTGATGCACGCTCATTCCGCCGAGCAGGTCGGCGGCGTCGGCACCCGCCGAGGCCAGGAACCAGCCGCGAGTGTTGTTGCCGCGCAGCGCCGCCGTAGCCAGCAGCCCCCCGATCAACGCGTCGCGGTACCCCATCGACCGCAGCAGTAGTTGCGCGGTCGGCGTGGGCTTGTCCGGATCACCCCAGAGCCGGTTCGCGCGCAGGGGGTCGACGAGAAACGAGATGCCCGAGGCAAGTCGGATGCAGCCCGCGGCCAGCGCCATACGGTCGATTGTCATTGACTCTGAGCCTAGGAGGTGATCGGTCGAGCGGGAGCCAAAGCCGCGGATGTCGCCATTGTTGATGCCGGGTATCTCACCCCTCGCTACTCTCACTGCGGCGCCATTCGGGCGTCGTCGCAGCGGGTAGAAGGGCTGGGCGGGGATATGCCGGATCCGGGAGCCGAGGTGTCCTGGGCAGCCTCAGCACCAAGGTTCGAACCTGACGAGGGGTGGGTGCCGGCCGACGAGCGATTGTTCGGCCTGGACCGGCGCACCCTGCGCCCGACGCTGGCGGTATTCGTACTGGCTTTCATCATGTCGGTGGTGTTGCCGGTCATCAATGCAATGGTGCCTTACCACGACATCGTCAGAGCCGGCGACGTCTTGGAGCTCGAGGGCAACGTGACATTCGTTCCGGAAGCCGGCTGGGGCATCACTTCTGGTCTCCGCGAGGGCCACGGCCCGATATCCGGTCAGTACCCCGCCTCAGCGACCATCGAGCACGGAGCGCTGAAGTTCACCGTCCGCACTGGGCCGTTCCACGGCGACGCCGACCAACTGCTCGATCAGATCGAGGCCACCACCGATGCGCTCGACCAGGGCCGCGGAGTCCATATCACCGGCGCGCCCGCCACGATCGTCACCGCGGCGGGCAAGGAAGGCGCGACGGTTCGAGTCACCGGACCGCACACCGGCGGCCTGATCGCCGCGTTCGTATTCGGCGACCGGGGAGTCAAAGCGGTCGCGACCGGACCAACCGACGCCGGTGCCGGGCCCAGCGCCGCGGTGTTGCGGATGATCGGCAGCATCAGCCGATCCGGACAGGAAAAGCGATGACGGCACTGACCGAACTCGATCGTGCGCGCGATGTCGCGCTCGACCTTTCCGGCTGGGGCAGGCGGTTCGTCTTCTACCAACCGCGCAACTTTGCGTTCTGGGGATACTTGACGCTGGTCGGAATCGGCGTGCTTAGTTTCTTTTCCAGACTCGCGCGCGAGTACAACGCGTACGGCGAAGCGATCGGGCTGGCGGTCACGTCATTCGCTATCTACGCCGCGCTGTTCTGGTGGTTCACCGACCACATCGACCACTACGCGAAGCTCCCCCACAAGCTGATGGTCGTCGCGTTCGTGTGGGGCGGCTTCGCCGCAACCGGGGCGATGGCCGCCAATGCCAACGACGCGATACTCGCCATCTACGGAAAGACTTTTGGTCAGGTGTGGGCGCTGAACTGGGGCGCCGGGCTTGCCGCCCCGTTCACCGAGGAACTCGCCAAGGGGTCGGGCCTGCTACTGCTCATCGCGTTGGCGCAGCGACACGTACGGACCGCCTTCGACGGGTTCATCCTGGGCGCGTTCATCGGCCTGGGCTTCCAGATTGTCGAGGACATCACCTACGCCATGACCTCGGCCGGAACGCAGTTCGGCGCCAACCAAATTGGGGCCTCGGTCGGCACCATCGTCCTTCGCATGCTCACCGGGGTGGCCGCTCATATCCTCTACAGCGCAATCTTCTGCGCCGGTGTGATCTACCTTTTCGGCCGGCCCGCTGAACCCCGCAACATTGGACGGGGCTTGCTCCTGATCGCGATACCGATGCTGCTGCACGGGACCTGGGACTCAGTGGCCGCCATCGCCGGCCAGAATGCGCTGGCGCTGATCGGACTGTTGATCGGAACGGTTGT